>JAEYYQ010000403.1 GCA_023428365.1 Pseudomonadota bacterium
TCTCCCGCTCGTCCGAACACCATCACGGACACTAGATCGCCGTCGGCGGATTGCAAAGGCGACACGGTAACTTCAACGTAAATGTGGTTTCCTTGTAGTGTAGCCTTGACGTTCTCCCGCCCTGATCCGGAGCCCCACCGATGCTCGATCGAAACCTGCTCGTCCGTCCCATCGCGCACAGGGGCCTACATAGCGCCGCGACAGGACGTTTGGAGAACACGGCACCGGCCTTCGCCGCCGCGATCGAGGCCGGATACGGGGTCGAATGCGACCTCCGTCCAGCCCGCGACGGGACGCCGTTTGTCTTCCACGATGCCGAACTGGATCGTCTGGTCGACGCAGCGGGGCCGGTTTCGGCGTGCAGCCCGGAGAGCCTCTCCCAGATGCGGTATCGCAATCAGGGGGAACAGATCCTGGCCTACAGTGACCTGCTTGAAATGATCAATGGCAAGGTGCCGCTGCTGGTCGAGATCAAAAACGACTGGGACATCCCCGATCCGCGCTTCCTCAAGGCGATCGCGGCACAATCTCTGGCTTATCGCGGTCCCCTGGCGCTGATGTCGTTCGATCCCGCCGTCATCATCGCGATGAAGTCGTTAGCTCCCGCATTACCCCGTGGGATCATATCAGGCGTGTACGAGGGGCATCATTGGTGGCCTGAGCACATCGACAAGGAGCGCGCCTTCCGCCTCACCCATTGCCTTGAAGCCGGCCCCGCCGATCCGAGCTTCATCGCCTACGATGTCAATGCTTTGCCGACACCTGTCACGCGGTTCGCGCGAGAGGTCATGCGGCTGCCGCTGTTCTCCTGGACGGTGCGGACCCGCGAACAATTGCGGATCGCGGCCAAGTGGGCCGATGCGCCGATCTTCGAGGACTGCAAACCGGATATGTAGGGTGAGCCAGCTTCGCCGCGCGCTTGACCTTCGCGACGGCTGTCCTACATCATGGACGCATCATTCCCATGGGGACGACCCCATCCATCACAGGGACCTCGGCAGGGACGACCCTGCCTTACAAAAGAGGCTCTAAATGGCTTGGGTTTATCTTCTCGGTGCGGGGCTGCTCGAAATCGTGTGGGCCATCGGCCTGAAATATACAGTCGGTTTCACACGCTTGTGGCCGTCCGTCATCACGATCTCCGCAATGATCGTCAGCATGTATCTGCTTGCGCTGGCCGCGGCGACGCTGCCGATCGGCACCGCCTACACGGTCTGGGTCGGTATTGGCGCAGTCGGGGCCACCATTCTCGGCATCATCCTGTTCAATGAGCCCAGCAACGCGGCAAAGCTGGCATGTGTGGCCTTGATCGTTGCAGGCGTGGTCGGACTGAAACTGCTCGATCATGCATGACGCAGTGATCCCGAGCGCCTGTCGCCTTATAGTCATTTGGCAGTCGGCTCGGGAATGACCATGGATACCGGGGAGAGCGCTGTCGTCCGTGTCGCGGCGTCGATCGCTGAGATCGATGCCGCCCAATGGAACATGTGCGCCAACCCCGATCCCGCGACGTTCAACCCGTTCGTCAGCCACGCCTTCCTGAAGGCGCTGGAAGATGCCGGATGCGTCGGCCGGCGTACGGGGTGGGTGCCGCGTCACCTGGCGCTGGAAGGCCCGGACGGCACGGTGATCGCAACGATGCCCTGCTATCTGAAAAGCCACAGCCGGGGTGAGTATGTTTTCGACTATGGCTGGGCCGAGGCCTATGAGCGCGCCGGCGGCGACTACTACCCCAAGCTGCTCAGTGCCGTGCCCTTCACTCCGGTTCCCGGCCCTCGCCTTTTGGCCGGACCTGAACCGGGCCGCGAAGATCGCCAGCGGACACTGGCGAGTGCCAGCATCACGTTGGCCGAGAAGCTCGGCGTATCGTCCCTCCACGTGACGTTTCTGACCGAAGGCGAATGGCAGCAGCTCGCACCGTCCGGCTTCCTTCAGCGCACCGATCAACAGTTTCACTGGCACAATCCAGGCTACGTCTCGTTCGATGACTTCCTGGCCACCTTCTCCTCCCGCAAACGCAAGATGGTCCGCAGGGAGCGCGCCGAGGCCCTGTCGGCCGGCCTGACCGTGGAAATCCTGACCGGCCGCGAGATCCGCGAGAAACATTGGGACGCGTTCTTCGCCTTCTATGTAGAGACCGGCTCCCGAAAGTGGGGCAGCCCATACCTTAACCGCCGGTTCTTCTCGCTGCTGGGCGCAACGATGCCTGACCACTGCCTTCTCGTGCTGGCACGCGCGGGAACCCGCTACATCGCGGGCGCGCTGAATATGATCGGCGGCGATTGCCTGTACGGCCGCTATTGGGGCGCCATCGAGCATCACCCCTGCCTGCATTTCGAGGTCTGCTACTATCAGGCGATCGAATACGCCATTACCCACGGCCTCTCGCGCGTTGAGGCTGGAGCCCAGGGCGAGCACAAACTGGCCCGAGGCTACGTCCCCACGACCACCTATTCATCACATTGGATCGCCAATCGCAGTTTCCGCAACGCTGTGGCGCGCTATCTTGAAGGCGAGCGCCAACAAGTTGCCGAGCACGCCGAACTTCTCGCTGCCTATGCGCCTTATCGGAAGTCGAATGCTCCGGTCGAGGATTCGTTTTAACATCCCCTTGCCTAAGGGCGGCCCGTCTCAGAGGATCTTTGCATGACTTACGACGACAGCAACGTATTCGCGAAAATCCTACGCGGGGAGTTGCCTGCCCATAAGGTCTATGAAGACGCCAACACCCTCGCCTTCATGGACATCATGCCCCGCGCCGACGGCCACACACTCGTCATCCCGAAGACACCGGCGCGCAACGTACTCGATGCCACCCCGGAGCAACTGGCCGCATGCATGGCCACGGCCCAGACGATCGCCCGCGCGTTGATCCCAGCCTTCAATGCCGACGGCATTACGATCCAGCAGTTCAGTGAACCGGCCGGCGGTCAGGTCGTGTTTCATCTTCATGTCCACGTCATCCCGCGATGGGACGGTGTGAAACTTGGACCTCATACCGGTGCGATGGAAAAGCCGGACGTTCTCGCAGCCAACGCCGAGAAGATCCGAAAGGCCCTGGCTGCTTGAAATAGACGTCCAGCGACCGATATCGGATGTGAAGTCTCGCAGATTGGCGAGGTTGCCATGGCACACATTCTGATTGTTGGAGCAAGTCGCGGCATCGGTCTGGAGACGGTGAAGTCAGCGCTCGCGGCCGGGCATCAGGTGCGCGCGCTGGCCAGGTCCGCGGCGACCATTCCTGTTTCCGATTCGCGTCTCGAGAAAGTATCGGCCGACGCCAAGGATAAGATGGCATTGTTGGACGCACTGGCAGGCGTCGATGCGGTCATCATGACATTGGGCGTGACGCCGGGGATCGAGCCCGTGCTGTCCGGCACTCGGTTATTCTCGACCGCAACCCGGGCTCTGATCGATGCCATGACGAAAGCGGGCGTCGGCAGGCTCGTGGTGGTCACCGGCATCGGCGCGGGTGACAGCCGGGGGCATGGCGGCGCCTTCTACGACTGGTTCATGTTTCCGCTCGCGCTCAAGCGCATCTACGACGACAAGGACGTCCAGGAGCAGATGGTCAAGGCCAGCGGGCTAGATTGGACGATTGTCCGGCCTGGCTTGCTCACCGACGAACCGAGAACAGGCCGCTACCGCGCTCTGACCGACCCAGCGCAATGGCGTGCCGATCGGATCAGCCGCGCGGATGTCGCGGACTTCCTGGTCGAGGAGGTGATCGTTGGGACCTATCGGGGGCAGACCCCTGTCGTGGTCTCGCAGCGATGACACGGACCTCTATCGGTCCGCTGGCTCACGCAATGAATCTCCGCCGCCGAAGCGGAGGAGGTATGCAAGCGCCGCCTGCTTGAAACTCCCCTCTGACAAACGATATCGGGGGTGTCTTTTCGCATGTGCGAAGAGACGTTGATGGCACGCATAGCCGCTTGGACCGGCTCGCGAAGGAGACTTGGCACATGAAGAAGATTGGCTTCCTGTCGTTCGGGCATTGGACCCCGTCTCCTCAGTCGCAGACGCGCTCGGCGTCGGACGTTCTGTTGCAATCCATCGATCTCGCTGTGGCGGCCGAGGAACTGGGCGCTGACGGCGCCTATTTCCGCGTTCACCACTTCGCCCGGCAGCTCTCCTCGCCGTTTCCGCTGCTGGCAGCAGTGGGCGCACGAACCAAGAAGATCGAGATTGGAACCGGCGTCATCGACATGCGGTATGAGAACCCTTGCTACATGATCGAAGATGCGAGTTCTGCCGATCTGATATCCGGCGGACGGCTGCAACTCGGCATCAGCCGTGGCTCACCCGAGCAGGTGATCGATGGCTGGCGCTACTTCGGCTATCAGCCCGCCGAAGGCGAAACCGATCAGGATATGGCGCGCAATAACACCAACATCTTCCTGCAGCTGCTGGAAGGTGAAGGTTTTGCCGAACCCAATCCGCAACCGATGTTCCCCAACCCGCCGGGTCTCCTGCGATTGGAGCCACTTTCTGAAGGTCTTCGGGATCGGATCTGGTGGGGCGCGGCCTCGGATGCCACTGCGGAGTGGGCGGCGAAAATCGGCATGAACCTACAAAGCTCGACCTTGAAACGGGACGAGACGGGCGAGCCGTTCCACGTCCAGCAAGCCAAGCAGATCCGCAAGTTCCGCACCGCCTGGAAAGAGGCTGGTCACACGCGCGAGCCGCGCGTTTCGGTCAGCCGGTCGATCTTTGCGCTCATGAACGACACGGACCGGATGTACTTCGGTTCCAGCCGGCCGGATCAGGATTCGGTTGGCGAGATCGACAACATGCGTGCTGTGTTCGGGCGCAGCTATGCCGCCGAGCCGGAGAAGTTGATCGAGGAGCTGCGCCAGGACGAGGCCATTGCCGAAGCCGACACGCTCTTGCTGACGGTGCCGAATCAACTGGGCGTGGCCTACAACGCTCACGTCATTGAATCGATCCTGAAGCACATCGCGCCGGCACTCGGCTGGCGGTAGAGGGGCTGGGAGGATAGGGCATGGCGCTCATCCTCCCGTCATTCCCGCGAAGGCGGGAATCCAGAATCCCAGGCCAATCAAATCCAGAATCCTGACTGGATTCCCGCCTTCGCGGGAATGACGGTCTGTCTACGACAGGGATTGCGTTGGGGAAGATCGCGGTATCCGTAACGGTTGAACTGGACGGCGATCTGCTGCTCGCGACATCCGCCACGATGAGCGACAAAGCATCCTGCATGGTCACCAATTCTTTGCGGCGTGGCGTCCCCGTAGAAATCCGACCGGTCTAACAAGACGACCACATCGGGTTGATCAAATACCGTCATCCCGACGAAGGTCGGGACCCACGCCAGCTGACGTACTTGATCCGGTAGCCGAAGAGTTTCGGACGCTGAAACTTGCGTGGGTGCCGGCCTTCGCCGGCATGACGGTTTTATGCGGATGGCGATGCCCTCAGGAGCGACTGAAACTACGACACCTGCGAGACGCAATTACAAAAAAAACGCCGGTCTTTTGGACCGGCGTTTTTTCTCGTCATACCGAGGGATAATCAATCCGACTTGCGCGGCACGGTCGGAACGGTGCCCGTG
>JAEYYQ010000411.1 GCA_023428365.1 Pseudomonadota bacterium
CGACATCATGAGCGTGCAGGAGACCGCGTCGCATCTGATCGACGGGTTCGGCACGCGCGCCCGCGCCTACGTGCAGGTTCAGAACGGCTGCGATCATCGCTGCACGTTCTGCATCATCCCCTATGGCCGGGGACCGTCGCGCTCCGTCGCTGCCGGTGAGGTCGTCGGGCAGATCCGGCGTCTGGTCGAAACCGGCTATCGCGAAGTGGTCCTGACAGGCGTCGATATCACGTCATATGGCCGTGACCTTCCCGGGGAGATGTCCCTTGGCCGTCTCGTGCGCCAGATCCTGCGGCACGTGCCGGAACTGGACCGGCTGCGCGTGTCTTCCATCGACCAGGTGGAGGCCGACAAGCATCTGCTGGATGCCATCGCAGAGGAGGAGCGGTTGATGCCTCATCTGCATCTGTCGCTGCAGGCCGGTGACGACCTCATCCTCAAGCGCATGAAGCGTCGTCATCTGCGCGCCGATGCGATCCGCTTTTGCGAGACGGCGCGGAAGCTGCGTCCGGATATTGCATTTGGCGCCGATCTGATCGCGGGATTTCCCACCGAAACCGAACACCATTTCGACCAGACGCTGCGCCTCGTCGAGGAATGCGGCCTCGTCTATCTGCACGTGTTTCCATTTTCACCGCGCAAAGGCACGCCTGCCGCACGCATGCCGCAGGTTAATCGTGTCGCCGTGAAGGAGCGTGCCGCCCGGTTGCGTGATCTCGGAACGACCGTCCTCGGACAGTTTCTCGACAAACAGCGCGGTTCGGAAGTCGATGTGCTGATGGAGCGTGACGGACTCGGCCGGACGCCCCAGTTCGCCGAGATCCGTCTGCCAGCCGACGTCCCCTCCGGTGCAATGCTGCGTGCCCGTGTTTCCGGCCGTGACGGTCAACAGCTCGCAGGCGAGGTCATGGCGTGAGCACGCAGCCGAAAAAGACGGGCTTCTTCGGTCGACTGTTCGGGCGCGAGCAGGAAGCGCTGCCTGAAGAGGTCACCTCCGCTCCCGAGCAGGCCGACGTTCAGAACTCGGCAACGCTAGATGTAGACACGCCCGCTGCTGATCCTGCCCCGACCGATACCGATTCAGATCGCACCGATACGGAGTACATTTCCGACACCGTTGTCGTGCCGGAAACCGTTGACGTCGCTGCACCATCAACTCCGGCCGCCGACGAAGAACCGGCCCAGCCCGCTCCGGCAGCAGCAGCCAAGGTGGGTTGGTTCCAGCGCCTTAAAACGGGCCTGACCAAGACGTCGAGCAAGCTCTCCGAAGGCATCACGTCCGTTTTCGCCAAGCGCAAGCTCGACAGCGAAACGCTCGACGATCTCGAAGACCTTCTCATTCAAGCCGATCTCGGCGTTGAAACGGCAAGCCGCATCACCGATGCGCTCTCGAAGGGGCGCTACGACAAAGGTATCGCGCCGGAAGAAGTGCGCGCGGTTCTCGCCTCCGAGATCGAAAAGGTTCTGGAACCGGTCGCTCAGCCACTGGTCATCGATGACGCGGCGAAACCGCACGTCATCCTGATGGTGGGCGTCAACGGCACCGGCAAGACGACGACCATCGGCAAGCTGGCTTCGAAATACATCCGCGCCGGGAAGAAGGTGACGATCGCTGCCGGCGATACGTTCCGCGCTGCGGCCATCGACCAGCTCAAGGTGTGGGGCGAGCGCTCGGGTGCCACTGTAATTGCGCGCGATGTCGGCGCCGACTCCGCGGGCCTCGCATTCGACGCCCTGACGGCTGCACGCCGCGATGGCCATGATGTACTACTAATCGACACGGCGGGCCGTCTGCAGAACAAGCAAGGGCTGATGGACGAACTCACCAAGGTGGTTCGTGTCCTCCAGAAAATCGATCCATCGACGCCACACAACACGCTTCTCGTTCTGGATGCGACAACAGGCCAGAATGCCTTGGATCAGGTTCAGGTGTTTCAAAAGCAGGCGGGCGTGACTGGATTGGTGATGACCAAGCTGGACGGAACCGCGCGAGGGGGGATCCTGGTCGCGATCGCGGCAAAGTACGGTCTACCTGTGCACGCCATCGGAATTGGAGAAGGCATCGATGATCTGCAGTCATTCGATGCCCGCGATTTTGCCAAGGCCATAGCCGTCGAATAAGGCCTCACCAAAAACCAACGAGGCAGCAGCCGGAGGGATAAAAATAAGCCGATGAGTTGGATGAGACGCATCTATCCGTTCAATGCCGAGCAGACCGTCAACATCATGAGCGAGTTTGGACCGCTCGTGACGATGTTCGTCATGAACGCCATGTACGGCATCAGCGCCGGAACGTGGGGGCTTATCGTTACGACTGTTTTGGCCATCGTGGTGATGCGCTCGGTTTTGGGACGTCTTCCGATTTTCCCTCTCATCGCCAGCTCGGTCACCATCACGTTCGGAGCCCTGACCCTCATCACCGGCGACGCGATGTGGGTTCAAATCAAGGTCACGATCTTCAATCTCCTCTTCGCCTTCTTCTTATTCGGCGGATTGTGGACGGGCCGGAACTTCTTCCAGTACGTCTTCGAGCAGACATTCCACTACACGAAGCAAGGCTGGGATCGCTTCACGTTCAGCTTCGCATGGTTTTTCGTTGCAACGGCGATCCTGAACGAGATCGTGCGCCTCAGCTTCAAGGATCACCATATCTATACGGTGCTCGGCCATCAGATGGATGGCGTCAACGTCTGGATATTGTTCAAGATCGCCATCATCATGCCCGCCAGCGCCATCTACGCTTGGTGGCTCACGCGGCTCATGCAGAAGTACCGCGTTCCGGCCACTGCCGCCGACACAGTCGACTTGGCCGTGCCCGCGGGAAAGCCCTACGACAAAGTTGCTCGTAAGCGGGCCCCTGTCGATAATAGGGCGTAGCAACGCGACGTTTGCCTTGTGACGGCACACGTTTTTTCACTCGTCAGGCGATCCACCGGAGTTTCCATTGTCGCAAGATCAGGCCGCATCACAGGGAACCCAGTCGAGCGAGAGCAGTCAGTTCCTGAAGCTGTTCCTGGAAGTCGCGCCGATCGCGATCTTCTTTCTCGTAAATAGCTATTATGGGATTTTCTGGGGAACCGGGATCTTCATGGTCGCCACCGTGATTTCCCTGGTCGTATCGCGTGCGGTGCTGGGCCGTATTCCAGTGATGCCGTTCGTGTCCGGCATATTCGTCGTAACCTTCGGCGCGCTTACACTGATTTTGCAGGACGCCCTTTTCATCAAACTCAAACCGACAATCGTCAACACGCTGTTCTCGGTTATCTTGTTCGGCGGACTGATGGCCGGGCGCCCGCTGTTGCAGCATCTGATGGGCGATGTCTTTCAGCTCACGCCCAAAGGGTGGACCGTTCTTACGTTCCGCTGGGCCTGCTTCTTCGCCGTTTTGGCGATTATCAATGAAGTTGTCTGGCGCAATTTTTCTGAGAATTTCTGGATCAGCTTTAAGGTCTGGGGCGTCATGCCTCTAACGATGGCCTTCGCCATCGCGCAAATTGGCGTGCTCAAGCGCCATCAACTCCCCGAGCAGCCATCGGAATAAAAATCGTCCGCCAACGCCTGTTCCACCGAGCCAAACACCTTCTGCAACAGAATTGTTTTTTGCGGTCCGTGCAACAATCGGTGCTGGACTGCAATAGCTAACTGGTGTTCAGTTACAAACTGACCATGTGGTATGTTGCCTTTGCGTTGATGGCATCTGCGAAGGCGCGTCGACATGGCGGGCCGAGAGGGGAACGGCGGAATAAATGACGCGTGAGAAGTTAGCGAACCGGCTCGATCGGTCGACGATGCATCTGCTGCACCGAGCCAGCCAGTGCGCTAGCGATATTTTTCAAGGCGAGATTCCCGGCGATCTGACGCCCAGGCAGTTTGCCATCCTTCAGACCGTTGCGAACAATGAAGGTCTCAGTCAGACCGACCTTGTTGAGCGCACGGGGATCGATCGGTCGACGCTGGCCGATGTCATTCGCCGCATGCTGAAGAAGGGGCTGCTGCAACGGCGCAGAACGCGTGAAGACGCGCGTGCTTATGCCGTGAAACTTACGGAAGAAGGATGGCGCGTGCTGAAGGCCTCCGAGCCCCTCGCGCGACGCGCGGACGAAAGAATTCTATCTGTTTTGCCGACTTCGGATCGGGAGCGCTTCGTTAAGGGCCTCACGATGATCGTCCGCTCTCTCGAAGACGACGCCGAACGCGGCTGATTTCATATTCGCCCAACCGCCGAATCCTCTGACAGCTTTCGCGATATCTGATGCGATAACGGGGCGGCTTGAAGCTTGCCCTGGTCGTTTCCATGGACAATGCTCCGCGTACGAGCAGCGCGTTGCCTCGGAAACGGAGATCCTCAATGCCTGACACCGTTCGCGGACAATGCTTATGCGGATCCGTCCGGTTTCGTGTTGCACGATCCGAATTAGCGAACATCGTGATTTGCCACTGTGGGATGTGCCGGAGATGGCACGGACATGTCGGGGCCTATGCCGATGCTCCGCGCACCGCTGTGACACTGGAGGCGAGCGTCGATCTGGCCTGGTTCCAGTCATCGAGCTTTGCACGGCGTGGATTTTGCCGCACGTGCGGATCAAGCCTGTTCTGGGATGCCCCGGAACGCGCTACGATTTCAATCGCAGCCGGCGCACTCGATGCACCGACAGGCCTCACGACGGTCCTGCAAATCTTCGCCGGCCATTGCGGTGACTACTATCCGATCGACACCACAATTCCGGTACGGAGCGAGCCGGCGCCATCAGCCTGACGAAGCTGATAGCTTGCTGACATCGGGCACCGGCCGCGCCGTCGCCGGATCATCGGCGAGCGCCTGCTCCAAGGCATGCGCGATGGACAGCACCAGAGCGTCGGAGCCATGTGGTCCCGCAATTTGAATGCCGAATGGCATTCCGAGATGATCGACGCCACACGGGATCACGGCAACCACGGGGACTGCCGTGCTCAACGCGTAGGTGATCGACAGCCAACGCATATAGGTCGCCATCTTCTCACCGTTGATCTCGTTGACGGTCAGCTCGGAATGCGGGAATGGCGAGACCGAGGCGGCCGGACAGATCAGCACGTCGACGGCGTCAAAGAAATCTAGATAACTGTGATAAAGCTTCGTGTGCGCCGTATACGCCCTCGCGATCTCGGTCGCCGTCAGCTTCAAACCGCGTTCGGTATTGTCGATGACATTCGGGCCGAGGAGGTCGCGATGCTTCTCCAGACGCTCGCGATGCGCTCCGACAAAATAGACCCCGCGCAGCGTCTCGAATACGTCATGCACCGGACCCAGGTTCGGGTCGCGGTCCTGCGCCTCAGCGAACAGATGACGGAAGGAGTTCACCCGCTCGCTGAAGATGCGCCGGATCTCATTGTCGATCGGAGAGCATCCCAGATCGGTCGATATCGCGACGCGGAGGCTGCCGAGATCGATTTGCGGCAGAGTCTCAGGGATTTGCAGCGCATCATCGCTTGAAAACAGATCGCGCTTGTCCAGATCGATCTGGGCCTTCAACAGCAGATGCGTGTCCGCAATCGTGCGCCCCATGGGACCATTGACGGTGAAGGGTGTAATGGCCATCGAGCGCTCAGGCGCGGGAACGATACCGGGTGAGGGGCGGAAACCGCACACGCCGCAGAATGCAGCCGGCGTGCGCAGACTGCCGCCGTAGTCAGAGCCGGTGGCCAGCGGCAGCATACCCGTTGCCAATGCGACGGCTGATCCGCCTGAGGATCCACCGCAGGTCTTGGCTGGATCGAACGGGTTACCCGTCGCGCCATAGACGCGGTTCTTGGTGTTCGAGCCGGCGCCGAACTCGGGGGTGTTGGTCTTGGCCAGAATGACACCGCCTTGATCTCTCACGCTGGCAACCGAAGCATCGTCCTGCTGCGGAATATGATCCTTATAGATCAGAGATCCCCAGGTCGTCCGCAGTCCACGAGTTGCCTGCAAATCTTTGACGCCAATAGGTAATCCGTGCAGCACGCCGAGTTCGTCACCGCGCATGACCGCGTTTTCTGCCGCCTTCGCGGCTTCCTTTGCCGCAGGCACATCCATGGCCACGATGGCGTTGAGGGCCGGGTTCGCCGCCTCGATCCGATCCAGGCAGCTATCGAGCAGTTCGACAGGCGAAAGCTTACGCGCGCCGATCAGACGACGGGCTTCGACTGCCGAGAGATCGCAGGCGTTGGCCATTTCGCAGGAACCTCTTTTCGTTGGTTGATCGGGGCCCAAGTTGGACGATCGAGCAGGCGCCGTCCAGCCGCTCACTCACCAGCGCATGACTGACATGTTGATGCGAAACGTTTGCTGCCTTGCCAGCACCATTGACTCGGCTCAAAGGACAGCTTGTCATCGGACATCGACGAAAGGGAACCAAGGCTCGTGTCCGCCTTCGAGAGCCGAAAATTACAACTTCTCGGACAGCGACTGCGTGCCAGCGGCGCAGCGGGCGTACGCAATGACCCGATCGCGGGAATCTTCTGGGTCACGCTCGCGATGCTGTCGTTTGCCGGTCTCGGCGTGTTCGGCAAATACGCCATGCAGCAGGGTATGGATCCGCTGCAGGTGATCTTTTTCAGAAATTTCTTCTGCCTGTTCTTGATGCTCCCGCTGCTCCACTGGCGCGGTCCATCGCTGGCCATCCCGAAGCAGGTCCACCTGTATGGCGTCCGCGTCGGACTGGCGTTCGTCTCTATGATGGCGTGGTTTACAGCTTTGCCGCTGATCCCGTTCGGTGAGTTGACGGCGATAAGCTTTCTGGCACCACTGTTTGCAACCGTTTTTGCCGTGTTCTGGCTCGGTGAAGTGGTGCGCGGCAGGCGCTGGACGGCGCTGATCATCGGCTTTCTCGGTGCACTGATTATTCTACGACCCGGCGCATCGGAGTTCGGGATCGGTCAGGCACTGGCTCTGTGCTCGGCGTTGACCGCCGGCATCGTGGGGCCGTTGCTGAAGCAGATGACTGCGCAGGACGATGCCGACAAGATCGTCTTCATCACAAATCTGTGGCTGACCCCAGCCTCGCTCATCCCAGCACTATTCGTCTGGCAGTGGCCGACCTTGATGGTTTGGCCGGTGCTGTTCGCCATGGGTTTTTGCGCGGTGCTCGGTCACGTCGCCTTGCTGCGCGGCTTTGCCTCCACGGACGCCTCGCTGGTCTTCACCTTCGAGTTCTCGCGGCTGCCGTTTGCCGTGCTGGCGGCCTATCTGATGTTCGGCGAGCCAACCGATATTTGGACCTGGGTCGGCGCCTCGATTATCTTCCTATCGGCCATCTACATCACCCGCCGCGAAGCTCAACTCGCAAAAGCTAGCGGCACCGTGCGCATCCGCGATGCCACGGATCCTCTCTGCATGACGCCGGTCACCCTGAAATTCTGACCCGTACCGTCAGAGTCGGATCACCTTGCCGGGATTCATAATACCGGCAGGATCGATCGCCCGCTTGACCGTTCGCATGAGATCCAATTCGACGGCACTCTTGGTGCGCTCATTTTCGATCAGCCGCATCTGGCCGATACCGTGCTCGGCGCTGATCGAACCTCCGTGGCGGATAACCAGATCGTGCACGATACCGTTGATCTTCGCACGCTCCTTGCGGAAGCGGTCCATCTCCCAGTCATCAGGACGAACGAGATTATAGTGCAGATTGCCATCGCCCACGTGCCCGAACGTGCAGGGCCGTATGCCCGGATAGGCGCGCTCCAAAGCGGCATCCGTTTCGGAGAGAAACTGGGCGATGCGCGATACCGGCACCGAGATGTCATGCGCCAGCGTGCCGCCGATTGCCCTTTGCGCCTCGGACAGATCCTCGCGCATGCGCCAAAAGCGCTGCGATTGCGTACTGGACGAGGCGATCACCGCATCCAGAACCAGCCCTTTCTCGAGCGCGTCGGCGAGTGCCTCGGCAAACGGCTCGGCCAGGCGACCCGGCCCACCTTGACCACTCACCTCAACCAGGACGTACCAGGGATATTCCTCACGCAACGGGTTTTCGTGCCCCGGCACACCGGTCAGCAAATAGTCGATGATCTGGCGGTGGATCAGCTCGAATGCCGTGACTTGATCACCGAGCTTGGTCTTCATATGCCCCAACAGCGCGACGGCCTCTTCCGGTCCTGAGACGCCCAGCCATGCGGTTTCGATAGCGGTGGGTCGGGGGAAGAGCTTGAGAACAGCGGCCGTGATGATGCCCAGCGTCCCCTCTGCTCCGATGAAGAGTTGCTTCAGATCATAGCCGGTGTTGTCCTTGCGCAGCCCGCGAAGACCGTTCCAGATACGGCCGTCCGGCAGCACGACCTCCAGCCCCAACACCAGACTGCGCGCATTGCCGTAGCGCAGCACCTGAGTGCCGCCAGCGTTGGTCGAAAGATTGCCGCCGATCTGACACGAGCCTTCGGCGCCAAGGCTGAGAGGGAACAGCCGGTCGTTCTCCTCCGCGATGCGCTGGATCTCAGCGAGGACCACACCAGCCTCCACCGTCAGCGTATCGTTTTGCGTATCGACCTCACGGATCGTCTTCATCCGGTTGGTGGAAATGATCACCTCACTGCCGTCATCGTGCGGCTGACCGGCGCCGGTCAATCCTGTGTTGCCGCCTTGAGGAATGATCGGTGTACGGGTCTCCATACAAACGGACACGAGAGCGGCCACTTGCGCCGTTGTGGCAGGGCGCAACACGAGTGGGACCTTCCCCTCCCAGCCGTCACGCCAGCTCCGGCAATACGGAGCGATGTCGGCCGGGTCATCCACGACGCCGTCTGCTCCGACTATCGTCTTAAGACGATCAATCACGTCAGCCGCTACCGGCCGCGCGCCCCGCGCGGAACGAGCCATGGAGACCTCGCTGAATGCCTGAGGATAAGCAGAATCGTCCCGGGTTTACCGCGGTCGATCACGATCCGATAGGCATCTTGTCGCCCATGTCGCGGACCTTATCATCGGGGTAAGAGACCGCAATCAGCCTTTCCGGTGAGACGCGATCAGACTTGCGCCCCGACGGGCTAAAGAGGGCTCATTCCGTTGAGTGATGCGAAGAAGAATGATGCGCCGAGGATCATGACCAAAGCTGAGCCACCGAGACCGGCGGCAACCTGGATGCGGTGAGCCCAGCGGCTGTCGGCGCCACCGCCGAGCCTGGCGGCCAGTTCGCGCGAACCCACGGCCAGCGAGGCCAGTACCGATACGGTGATTGCCGTCCCGATCGCCATCGCAAAGGTCGCGAAGACACCCGCCCAGAATATGCCCATGCCGAGAGAAAAGACCAACACACCGATAGCGCCGGTGCATGGCCGAATGCCGATCGAGAACGCCAACGCCCAGGCCCGCGACCATGACCATTGTCCCTGAAGCTGACTTGGCGCGGCGACATGCGTATGCCCACAGCACGATCCGTCGGCCGCATGGTCATGCGTGTGGTGATGGCCGTGATCATGATCGTGGGTGTGGTCGTGATCATGGTGATGGTGCGCATCTTGCGCCGCCTGCTGAGGCTTTGCTGTCACGCGACGGATCTGCCCGTAAAGCAGCCACGCACCAAGCAGCGCAATCAGACCCCAGCTTGCCGTCTCAAGCCACGACTCGGTGACGCGCAGCTGCACGCTGGTCGCGTTGAGGATGACGGCCAATATGCCCACGATAACGATCGCCGAAATCGCCTGCACGAAAGCAGCCATGAACGACAGCAGAATGCCGCGGCGGACGGTGCGCTCGTTGGCGAGGGCATACGATGAGATGACAAACTTGCCATGCCCAGGACCGACCGCGTGCAGGATGCCGTATAGAAAGCTGATGAGCGCCAGCACCGCACCGGATGCAATGATATTGCCGGACTTGATCTGCCGTACCGCTGCCGTCATGCCATTGGTCAGTTCACGCTGACCTTCGAGCACGAACTGCCAGATTCCGCCGAACACGCCCACGCTCTGTTCGGTTGCATAAGCCGGCTGCGTCGCGAGGATCGTCACACCTGCAAGAGCGACGATCAACAGGAGCTGTGATCTCGACGTCATCGCGGGCATGAGACCGTCACAGTTCTAGCCTGACCGATATTGAAGCTGACGCCGTCGTTCTGCTCGAACGCGGCATCTCCAAGCTGCTGGAGTTCAGCCATTCCGTGCGACGGGCCAGTGACGTTCGCCTTGCAGCCCTCTGGTGCGTTTGATGCCAGCCGGATCGGATTGTCCTTCACGAGATCGAACCAGATGAAAAACGTCGGATCCTGGGTCGAGAAGTTGAACCCTTCCGCTTCTGCCAACACAGGCTTTGCCAGCGGCAACGTAAACTCCAGCGCCAGAACCTGCGGTTTCTCCTGTGTGCTGCCCGTCAGCGACTGGGTAAGACGCGACCAGAACCCGCCTTCCTGCTTGGGTTCCTCTGCGCTTGCGCCGGAAGGGTTCGGAGCCTGATCAGAATCGGTGAGTTCCATGAAGAAATCGGTGGCTCCGGAGAATTCCAGCGCTTGATCGCCCAGTTTCGGGAAAGTGAAGTAGGAGAACTCCTTCAGACCGTCGATATTGATCGCAGTCAGCTCCGCAAGTTCCTCACGGTCGTATTTGCCATCACCGTTCTTGTCCAAGCCCTGGATCGCCATCGATGTATAGAATTCGTCAAACAGCCAGCGTTGACGAAGCCCCGTAACGGTGCCGCCGTCGTACATCACCGTTGTCTCGACACTGACCCAGACGTGCGGGTGTGCCAGCGCTGGACCACCGGTCGAGGGCACGATCGCAAGTGCTGCGCCGCTGATCCAGGCGCGCATGGTACGTGAGATCATTTCGGACTCCGCCGGAAAGGCACGACGAATACAGTGCGCATCGTCGCCAAACATCCGAACAATATAGCGACAGT
>JAEYYQ010000617.1 GCA_023428365.1 Pseudomonadota bacterium
AACGGAGCAACGAGCTGCTGCGTTGTGAAGCCCGACCGTCGGAACGAGCTGTCGATCAGCTCCATGGCATTGCAGATCGTCGGGGTGTCGAAGGCCTTGAGCTTTTCCAGCAAGTCCGCGCTGATCATCTGAAGATAGTCCTTAGATTGTGATGGTACGAAAGTGGCAAGTCTGTCCGCTTATTTGACTGCGGCTTCTTTGATCCGAGCCTCATTAAGGCCGACGCTTTTTGCTGCGGTAACCAGCAGCTCCCAAGTGGTATCGGGCAACGGGATGCCGTCCGCCAAGCGCTTTTTCCGGGTGCGGATTTCAGGATCTCCCGGCGCCAGCACGTCGTTGCCGGCTTCGATCGAGCGGGAGCTCTTGAAGAAGGTCAGATAACGCTCGACGTCCGACGGGAAGAAATCGCTCGGATCGAGCTGCTTTGGGTCGATGTAGATCGAGAGCATGCCATTGGCCCAGCGGCGGCCTTCCTGAGCCGCACCCGTGCCTGTCAAAGAGCCGCCCAGGATCTCGACCATGAACGCCAAGCCGGAACCCTTGTGCTCGCCGAAAGCACGAATAGCGCCCTCGCCCTGCTTATAGTCGCGCGGGCCAGTTGGTTCGAAATTGCCGTAGAGTTGGCGCGGGTCGCCACTCATCGAACCGTCCTGGCAGACGAGAGCATTATCAGGGAGCTTCTTGCCGCCCTGGCTCGCCACAAGCACTTTGCCTTCCGCGACCACTGAGGTTGCGAAATCGAGAATCAGCGGGTCTTCTTTGCCTCGCGGGATTCCGACGGCATAGGGAGCGGTCGACAGACGCCGGTCGACACCACCGTAAGGGGCGACCAGCAAACTCGAAGCGGCGTTGCAATAGTGAATGGACACCAAGCCAGCCTCGGCGGCCATTTCCGCCCATTCGCCGAGCCTGCCGACATGGCCGGAATTCCGGAGTGCGACGGCCGACAGACCCATGGCCTTGCACTTCTTGATGCCGATTTCGACGGCTTGCGGAGCGGTGGTCTGGCCGAAGCCGTATTTACCATCGACGACCGCCAGAACGGGGGTTTCGCGGACGACTTCAATCGTCTGGTTGGCGAGAAAATCGCCGTCTGCCTTCCATTGGAGATAGCGTGGGACCCGTACCACACCGTGGCTGTCATGACCTGCCAGGTTGGCGCTGACCAGCGATTTTCCGAGCTGTTCACCTTCCTGCTGCGAACTGCCCGCAGCAATGAAAATGTCGCGTACCAGCTCGCGCAGTTTGTCCGCGCTGATCGTAACCATGCGTTAGCCCCCTAGAATATTGGAAGGTCCGTCTCGAGGCGGTCCAGGTTTCGATCGGAAATTAGTGCAGCTTGAACCGATTGTCACGGAGCGATGTAGCAAATTCATCATACAATCCTACAACTGGATATCGGTGCCAAAGAGCTTGCAGGAATGAGCGAGCAGGTTAGCCTTTGGCCACGACGTCAACGTCAAGGACAGCGGGCTGGCCATGGACTTCTCACTGCCAAAGGATATCGAGGCGCTGGGTGAGCGCGTGCGCGCCTTCGTTAAGGACGAAATCATCCCGTACGAGAGCGATCCACGCTGGACGTCGCACGGGCCGACCGACGTTCTTCGCGTTGAACTCAACGATCTTGCGCGGGCCGCTGGGCTGCTGTCGGTTCATGTGCCAAAGGACTGCGGGGGCCTTGGTCTTGATCACGTCGGCAAGGCGGTCGTGCTGGAAGCGGCTGGATATTCCATGCTCGGGCCGGTCGCGCTGCACTGCCAAGCGCCAGACGAGGGCAATATTCATCTGCTGGATCTCGTCGCCACACCCGAGCAGCGGGAGCGGTATCTGAAGCCGCTCGCGACGGCCCGTGTGCGCTCCTGCTTCGCGATGACCGAGCCACACCCCGGGGCGGGCTCCGATCCCTCTATGCTTGCCACGCGGGCGGAGCGTGATGGCAACGGCTTCCTGATCCGCGGGCGCAAGTGGCTGATCACGGGGGCCGACGGCGCCGGGTTCGTCATCATCATGGCGCGGACGGATGACGGCCCGCATGATGCCACGATGTTCCTGGCGGACCTGCCCAACCCGGCCTTCAAGATTTCCCGCACGCTCGACACGATGGATTCGTCCTTCATGGGCGGGCATGCGGTGATCGATATCGAGGATCTGCGTGTGTCAGGCGATGCGGTGCTCGGGGAAGTCGGACAGGGCTTCCGGTACGCGCAAGTCCGGCTCGCTCCTGCGCGTCTCACGCATTGCATGCGGTGGCTGGGAGCAGCACAGCGCGCGCATGATATTGCCGCGGATTATGCGCGTACCAGGACGGCGTTCGGCCAGCCGCTGGGTGCCCACGAGGGCGTCAGCTTCATGCTGGCTGACAATCTCATGGACATGCACGTTAGTCGGCTTGCGATCCGCCATTGCGCCTGGATGCTGGACCAGGGACACCGTGCCGGTACCGAAAGCTCGATGACCAAAGTCATCTGTTCGGAAGCGATCATGCGTGTCGTTGACCGCTCGATGCAGATCCTCGGCGGCCTGGGACTGACGCGCGATACGGTCGTGGAGCGCATTTTCCGCGATGTGCGCGCCTTCCGGATCTATGATGGGCCGTCAGAGGTGCACCGCTGGGCGCTGGGCCGGCGTGTCGTCGAGAACAAGGGAAGCGGAAAACGCGTCTGACCCTGCTCAGCTCGTTTCGGTGTGCCGAGATCGGAGATCCGACAGAATGATGTCGGCTGCGCGCGGAGAGCAGGCGCAGGGCACATCATAGAGAATGGCGAGGCGCAGCAGCGCTTTCACATCGACGTCGTGCGGCATCGGCGTCATCGGGTCGATGAAGAAGAACAGCACGTCGATTTCATCGGCAACGATCAGCGCGCCGATCTGCTGATCGCCCCCGCGCGGGCCGCTTTCCAGCCGTTTGAGGCGCAGATCGGGATAGCTCTCGAGGAGAGTTTTGCCGGTGGTGCCGGTGGCGACGAGATCCAGCTGCCGGAAGATGTCGAGATGCCGGCCGACCCAATCAAGCATCAGCGGTTTGCGGGCATCATGCGCGACGAGCGCAACCTTCTTCATCGTGCCGGTATCCATCCTCGTTTGTCCGGGCGAACCTGATCGAGCCAGCCTGCGGCGTCAATGCAAAGGTTCATAGCGCAGGGCAGCTCCTCGCAATCGAAGACGAGCAACGACGCATTGCATCGTTCCCATCGACTTTGATGCCTGGAGGGGTGTGTCGGGCGATTGGTCTGATGAAAAATTGGGCAGTTAACGCAATCGCACGGGAACGACGTTTGCACGTCGTTCCCGGCACCGTGTCTCCCCAGACTTGGACCGTTAGTCCATTATCTTTATGAAGATCGCAGGCCCGCTTCGCGTCGACTGCGGCAGGATGTCGTAGGCGTTCCTGCGAGTCAAGTATATCTCTGCGCAATGTTGCCTAGCTGGTCATCCTCATGCCTAAGCGACTTGCGCCGGAGCGTTACCGAGGGTACGCGTGAGAAGGTTTTTCTCGTCCCCGCGCTGCGTTCCTCGCGAGCCTAGTCACCCAACAAGGAGCCTCACCTTGGCCTCGTCTGCGTCGAGCGAACAGTTGCCCAAGTCCGGACAGATCTATCTCGATCATGTTGGCTGGATGGTCCCCGATATGGAGCGGGCCTCGGTCGTTTTCGAGAAGCTCGGATTTCCGCTGACTCCCTTCTCGGTGCATGGCGACCGTGATCCGGCCACCGGAGAATTGAAGCCGGTCGGTTCGGCCAATCGTCTGGCGATGCTGCCGCGGGGCTATCTGGAGATCCTCACACCCGTGGATGGTGTCGATAGCCCTGTGACGCGCCACATGAAGTCGGCGATCGCGCACCATACGGGCGTGCATCTCGTGGCCTTCGCCGCGAGCGATGCCGGCGAGATGGTGCCAAAAATCGAGGCGCAGGGCTTTCAGGTGCAGCCGACAGTTCATCTGCGGCGCACGGTCGAGGCGGAAGACGGCAGCCAGGTGGAGCTGTCATTCACGGTCGTTCGCTCGGCCTTCGAGCATTTTCCGGAAGGACGCGTTCAGGTCGTAACGCATCACACGCCTGAGCACATGTGGCAGAAGCGGTATCTGCCGACCGAAAATGGCATCACCGGCCTGCTTGAAGCTGCGATCGTCGCGCGTGAGCCGCGCGAGGCCGCAGCGCGCTTCGCCCGCTTCCTGGACAGGCCGATCGACGGACTGACATCACCACTCGCCGTGCGATTGGATCGCGGTGCGATCCGCTTTGTCGATCCGCGCGGAGCTGCGGAGCACTATGGACGGATTTCACGTCCGCCGATGCCCGCGATCTGTTCCGTAACGTTGACCTCGAGCGATCTCGACAAGACACGGCATTTCTTCCTGAGCCAGGGTCTGCGTCCGGGCGCCATCGATCCCAGTCATCTGCTGATTGATGAGTCCGAGGCGCTGGGCGTGCATCTGGTTGTCGTCGCGGAGTAGCTGAAGCAACATAGCCCCGCGTTGTGTTCGCAGGTGATTGGCATGGCTCCACTTGCAATCGGTATCCATGGTGGTTGCGGCGCTTTGCGTCGCGATCTTCTGAGTGTTGCTGAGTGGGCCGAAGCCCGCGAGCACCTTGCGGCGTCTCTGCGGGCGGGATGGGCGATCCTAGCCCGCGGAGGCCGGTCGGTTGATGCCGTCGAGGCTGCTGTCGTCGTGTTGGAAGACAGCCCCCAATTCAATGCCGGACACGGAGCAGCGCTGACCTCAGCGGAGGATCATGAGCTCGATGCGTCGATGATGGATGGCGCGTCGCTTACGGCCGGAGCTGTGTGCGCCGTTCGCCGGATTCGCAATCCGATCACGGCCGCGCGTGCGGTGATGGATAAGTCGGACTGCGTTCTGCTCGCCGCCGGCGCTGCCGATGCGTTTGCCGAAAGCTGTGGTCTCGCGATGGTCGAGAACAGCTATTTCACGACCGAACGTCGGCGACAGGCTTTGGCCTCTCTGAAGGCGCGAGCGGCTGCCGGCACAATCTTGTGTGCGACGGAAGCGGAAAAACACGGAACGGTTGGCGCTGTAGCGTTGGACGCAGCCGGCCATCTCGCCGCCGCGACCTCGACGGGCGGTTTCAACAACAAGACGCCGGGACGCATTGGCGACAGTGCGATCATCGGAGCGGGAACTTATGCCCGCGATGGCGTCTGCGCCGTCTCGTGTACCGGGCAGGGGGAGTTCTTCATCCGCCATGCCGCCGCTCACGAGATTACCGCGCGCATGATGTACGCGGGGCAGTCATTGCAAAAGGCGACCGACGCCATCGTATCCGAGATCATGCCGTCGTATGGCATTGGCGCCGGTCTCGTCGCCGTAGATGCGCAGGGCCGCGTTTGCGCGCCGTTTAACACGCTCGGCATGTATCGCGGATGGGTAACGGCGGACGGCGAAATGACCGTCGCGACCCACCAGGAGTTGCACACAATGGGCCGTTTGTCTCGCGATCAATAACTGCCACTCGATCAGTTGACGGCGACCGATCCTGTGCGCACATCCTGCTAAGATCGGGATGCCGCTACGAGATCAGGGAAACGGAGCAGGATCGATGGCGAACTCTATCCAGGCTGCGTGCTGTGTGGCTGGCGGCGGCCCAGCCGGGATGATGCTGGGTTATCTTCTCGCGCGTGCTGGCATCGACGTGGTCGTTCTGGAAAAACACGCGGATTTCCTGCGCGATTTTCGCGGCGATACGATCCATCCGTCGACCATGCAAATTATGTGGAAGCTCGGTCTTCTCGACGAATTTCTGAAGTTGCCGCATCAGCCAGTGCCCGACGTGTCAGCCTACTTTGGCGACGAGAAAATCGAGATTGCGGACTTCTCTCACTTGCCGGTTCGGGCGCCGTACATCGCTATGATGCCGCAATGGGATTTTCTGAATTTCATGGCGGAGAAGGCGAAAGCATTTCCGAATTTTCGCCTGTTGATGCGTACAGAGGCGACCCGGCTCATCATCGACGGCCATCGCTG
>JAEYYQ010000461.1 GCA_023428365.1 Pseudomonadota bacterium
GACGTAGATTGCCGGCGCATTGGCGCGCAGGATGCCGATCATGCCGCCGGGCATGTTCTTGTCGCAGCCGCCGAGCACCAGCACGCCGTCCATCCATTGGCCCTGTACGGAAGTTTCCACACAATCCGCGATCACCTCGCGCGAAACGAGTGAGTATTTCATGCCTTCCGTTCCCATCGACATGCCGTCCGAGATGGTGGGCGTGCCAAACATCTGCGGGTTGGCGCCTGCTTCGCGGATGGCGGCGATTGCCGCATCGGCGAGCGGCTGCAGGCCGGCGTTGCAGGGCGTAATCGTGGAATGGCCGTTGGCGACGCCGATCATCGGCTTATCGAAGTCCGACCTGTCGTAGCCAAGGGCGTAGTACATGGCCCGGTTCGGCGAGCGCTCAATGCCCTGCGTGATATGCCTGGAGCGTTCGTTGAAAGGCATGACAATTTCTCAGAGATGGTTGACAGTTGACAGAGTATACCGCGGCGGCAGCAAAAAATCTCACTGGCGCATCCCTCGTCGTCGGCGAGCCGCTTCCGTAGGAGTTCGTGGCTGCCCAGGATCACCATCAGCGGGTTGTCGACGTCGGGCGCCACGCCGCCTGTTAACTGGCCGATCGCTTCTAGCTTCAGCGCCTGGAACAAGGCCACAGGAAACATTCGCTCCATCCAGATCCTGCTTGGCCACTCCAAGATCGAGAATACGATGCGCTATCTTGGCGTCGACGTGGAGGACACGCTCCTCCTGGCTGAGCGTACCGATATCTGAAATTAGCGGCCATCCTACGCAGCGTGGATGGCTGCTTTTGACACGCTGCATGCCAGGTTGTTACGACCATCGTGGGGTCGGGTGCAGAACGGCAGCTTACCGCTGGGCGATCCCCACAACCGGACAGTCCGGTGCCGGCCCGAGGCTGTGTGAAAACACCTGATTCTGCTATGATTTGGCACTGCTTCGGAGGTGCCAGATGGGACGTTTTGTCGAGGCTGCCGACCGTCATCAACCGAGCTTTCTGCCGGCGTGTCTTGAGGACTATGTCGACCCAGACAACCCGGTCCGCGTGATCGACGCCTTCGTTGATGAACTCGATCTGGCCGATCTCGGCTTTGCCCGCGTGCAGCCGGCATCGACCGGCAGGCCTGGCTACGCTCCGGGCACGATGCTCAAGCTCTATGTCTATGGATACCTGCATCAGCTGACCTCGAGCCGGAAGCTTGAGCGCGAGGCGGGCCGCAACATCGAACTGATGTGGCTGACCGGAAAGCTGGTACCCGACTTCAAGACCATCGCCGACTTCCGCCATGACAATGCCAGCGCAATCCAGATCGCGTGTCAGCGCTTCGTTGCCATCTGTCGTGCCCTTGGCCTGGTCGGCGGCAGCACGGTTGCGATCGACGGTTCACGCTTGCGCGCGGTGAACACGCACGAGAAGAACTACACCAAGGGCAAGTTGGCGCGCCGGAAAGCCCACGTTGAAGAGAGCATCGCGCGCTATCTTGCGGAGCTTGAGGTTTCCGACAGTGCGGACACCGGACCCGCTACGCCCCGGATCGAGCACCTGACCGAGCGACTGGCTTCGCTGCGCGGGCGCCTTGGGGAACTTGAGGAGATTGGCCGGCAACTGGAGGCCTCTCCCGATCAGCAGGTCTCGCTTACCGATCCGGACGCCCGCGCCATGGCGACCGGAAGCGATCATCGTGGCGTGGTCGGCTACAACGTCCAGGCGGCCGTCGATACCGAGCACCACATCGTCGTCGCCACCACAGTGACGAACCGCGGCCATGATCGCTCGCACCTGCTAGAGATGGCCAAGGCCGCAAAGGCTGAGATCGGTGCTTCCGAGATGATCGCCATTGCCGATCGTGGATATTATGAGGGCGAGCAGATCCGTGCCTGCGCCGAAACTGGCATCGTCCCGATGGTCCCCAAGCCGAACACGTCGCCGGCTCAGGCCCGCGGCTTCTGGGATAAGGGCATGTTCGTGCATGAACCCGAGACCGACACCTACCGCTGCCCCGCCGGTGCGCAGCTCCAGAAGCGCTTTGCCAGGGTTGAGGGCGGCAAGCTGATAAGCGTGTACTTCAACCAGAAGGCCTGCAGTGCCTGCGCATCCCGTCCGCTGTGCACGGCCGGCAAAGAGAAGCGCATCCGACGATGGGAGCACGAGGCGGTGCTCGATGCCATGGAGCGCAGGCTACAAGCGATGCCCGACGCAATGACGATCCGCCGCTGCACCGTCGAGCACGTCTTCGGCACCATCAAGGGCTGGATGGGCGCTACCCACTTCCGAACGCGCGGCCTCAGCAACGTCTCCACCGAAGCCAGCCTGGCGATCCTCGCCTACAACATCAAACGCGCAATCGCCGTCGCCGGCGTTGCCTCGACCCTCAAAGCGATAACAGGCTGAGCAGCCAATGCGCGCCATCGCAACCCATTCTCGACGGCGGACGTAGCGAGTTCTCACACAGGCTCGAATGCAATGTATCCGCGATCGAACAGCTCCGATTTGTCCACGCGGGGATAAAACTCCGCTTTCATCGCGACGTCATCGAGCGCTCTTGCCCACTGCACAAAATCGCCGACGGCCTGCGCTGGGCGATAGCAATCAAACACCTGTATCGTCAGGCCCTGAACGCGGAGTTCGGCTTCGGCGCGCGCCAAGGCTTCGGCTGCAGGAAGAGTCAGAATGCATTCCGCCGCGTGATAGCCCTCGATCGGGCGGCCGACGAAATTATGAGCGCCAGCGTAGCGCATGTCCTGCAGGATGCCGGGCGCGACGGTGCGGAGGTACACAAACCCTTCCGGCAGCGGCGATTGCGATTGCGCGGATGACGCTCCGAATACGCCCAACGTTGCGATAAACGCCGCACAGGTCGACGCCCTCAGCCAGCCCATGACCACTCCGCTTGCTCCGTGTCGCTCGCTCCCACCTATCGCGGAACCGTTAATCGTTGGCTGCCTTCTCAACCGCTCGCTCTTTCCGGAAAACTCTGCAGCGCGGGTCGAGAAGCGCTCGGGCTGCTTCTCGCCATTATGGCGACTAGTGGCTGTGTGCTGATTAAACGCGCCCCGCCGCGTCTCCGGAAACTCCGCATCGTAGAGCAGCTTCCGGCACGCCATCGCGTAGCAAAATTCGGCAGGCTACCCCTTCAGCGCCACCCCCGGCCCACCGGCCAAGGCGCCAACGTCAAGAAAAGTGGCTGCACCCTCACAAAGGGGTCACCAAACAATGTGCAAATGTGCACGTTGCTATACTCAGCTAAATTACAAATTCGAACTTTAATTCACAATTAAAGCGAATCGCAAGCTTTTCTTGATATTGTCAAATAATGAATTGACGAAATTTCCCATATT
>JAEYYQ010000493.1 GCA_023428365.1 Pseudomonadota bacterium
TGAGCCGCTCAACAAACGGCACGCCGGCATGACCGCCGATGACGATATCGCAATCGGCCTGCGCAAACTCTTCGGCCAACGCATCGTGTTCCGAAGCAAAGAGGAAACGATTGATTTGCGAGACACCGCCGTGAACAACGCGAAGCCGCAGACCCGCGTATTCCGCGAGCAGTGTCTTCGGCAGCCCAGCCATCCAGGAACGGCTGGCGTCGCTCACCCGACTGTTCGCGAACGGATACCAGCCTTTCGCCAACAGATCGCATTCGCTGCCCGGCTCGAACCCGCAGGCACAATCGGCGGCCGCTTCGGCGAGCTGTTCTTCGCAATTTCCGGCAATGACATGAATGGCCCAATCGCGAATGAGAGCGGTCGTCTCTTCTGGCTCAGCGCAATAGGCTACCACATCACCGGTACAGATGATCCGTTCAGGGCCGATGCCAAGGCGCTCCGCTTCGGCCTTCATCGCCTCCGTCGCTCGCAGATTGGAATACGGTCCACCGAAGACGATCAGGGGCGCATCGGACGAGAACGTCAACACATCGAGAACTCCCGCGGCTCAGGTGCGAACTGTCTCGCCAGCACCACCCCGGCACAAGTCAAACCTCGGTGACCTGCCGCCGTTCCGACGTCCCAGTCAATTTGCTGGCGGATGCCTGCCTCCGACCTGAACTGCGTGGTTCGCCATCCGACGCCGCCACGGCTGAAAGATCCAAGCGCCATATTTCTTCAAGAATGCGAAGGAAGCGCGCTTCGCGCGTTTTGATTTCAGCTGGCGTCCAGACTTCAATCTCGCGGATTTCCTGCGTCAGAACGGGCTGATCTGCTTCGCCGGACCTGAAGAAGATAGCCTTCTTGCGCGCGAAATCCTGATTGCTCGCCTTGTCATTCTGCGTGCGACGCACCAGCACGAGATTGCCGATCGACTGGGCGAGCCTTTCGCGTTCATCAGCCTCAGGGAACCACGTGCGCCATTGGCTGCTGCGACCGGAGTTCTGAGGCAAGACATGCTCGACAGTCCAGTCACCTGGGTTGAGCTCCTGCGGTGATCCAGCCAGCTCATCGTTCAATCGAAGCAGCACTAGCTTACAGGTCTGCGGATGGCGTTCATGCAGGTTGCGGAGATTGGCCGTGATGTGGCGCTGTTCATCGCGCGATAGCACACAAGGTGATCGTTCGGGGTCGAGAACGGTTCCCCTCGCGATTGCCGATAACAGACCACTCGACCGCGTTGCGCGTTTGCTGGCGCCAATACACTGCAGTCGCAGGGAATATGCGAACGGTTCGATCACCTCCAGAAACCGCAGCGCCTGTTGCGGATTATTCCGTGAGATATTGAGCCAATGGATCGTCGCCGGAACCCATTCGGAGCTGCCGAGCCAGGACAAATACCGAAGGCGGCGATTGATCTCGGCCGATTGCAGCGCTCCCTGATGCCCGATCCGGCAGATAACGTCATACGCATCCGCCAACGGCAGGAGGACATCGAACACGAATGGCTCACTGCCGCCAACCTCTTCTTTCACGGCTCGGATACCGGCGATGATCGGCAGCTTTCCCTTACCCTTGATCATCCGCAGGTAGCTGAAGAACGAATCGAACTCGCCGCCCAGGCGCTGGTCGATTTCATCCCACGCGGCCTCAACCGCGGCTGCGCGCTCAGGCGCCACACCGCCAAGAATCTCCGCTTTTAGAATATCCTTGCGCGCCAGCGGCCGGCCGCGATCGTTCAGCACCGAGAATAGCCGATGCCCGCGATCGAGATCGCTCGTGACGATAGCGACGACGTGGCAGCTCTGAAGCACGAACGTAAACAGCCGCCGCCGTTCATCCGGCGACATTGCAGACAATTCGCGCACGAAGTGATCGCGTACATCAATAATGGCCTGCGCGCCTGCCTCCAGGTCGTGAGACTGCGCCGTCGCGTTGCACGCGCCATAGGCCAATGCGTAGTCGATCAGGAAATTGTCGTCGCCGCGCCTCAGTTGGAGCCGAAAGCCTCGACCGCCGGGAGCAACGATCAGGGCGTCCAGGGAGTCCTCGATGCCATCACCTTCGGCCGATGAAACATCACGCAATGCGGCGAGCAGGATGGTCAGCGTGGTCAGCCGTTGCTGACCATCTACGATGTCGAGCGTACGCGGTTCACGAAACGGGCCGTTGTTCCACTCCGAAACGCCTTCCGGATCAGTGAGCAAGATCGCGCCCAGGAAGTAATCCGGCTCAACCGGCTCTTCCTGATGCGGGCCCAGCGCCATCACGATGTCATCGAGAAGCTGCGCAGCTTCCTTGACCGTCCAGGAGAACCGTCGTTGATAAGCGGGCACCTTGAAGCGAAAAGGGTCGGAAAAGAGGTCGGCGACGCGGAGCGGCGCTGTATGAATACCAGGGAACATGTCTTGTTTTTCATTTCAGGGTGGGGATAGTCACCCCGCGCGTAGATCCAAAGCCTAGGTTACCATCAGGTTGCATCGACTGATAGTCAGCGGTGGTTGAATCGAGGTTTTCCACAGCGCCGCGTGCAGAAGCGCACCACACAGCCGACAGACGGCCCAGATTCCGCCATGGAGGCAGCCCTTGGATAGCGAACAATCCGCTTCAACGACCGGTCAGGTGTTCAAGATCATGACCGCCACTCAATGGGCACAGGCCGTCGACGACGGAGCGTTCATTGGCTCCAGCGATGATGCGCGGGATGGCTTCATCCACCTGTCGACGGCTGAACAGGTCTCAGGAACACTCGAACGGCACTTTCGCGGGCAAGCGGATCTGGTCCTCATAGCCTTCGCGGCGTCCGATCTTAACGCGACCGCATTGCGTTGGGAGCCGTCGCGCGGCGGGGCGCTCTTCCCACATCTTTATGGCCCCTTGCCGGCGTCCGCCGCGTTGTGGCATACGCCGCTGCCACTCGGTCCTGATGATGTGCCGCGCATTCCGGGAGATCTGGCAACATGCTGAAACTTGGTCTGGAACTGGCGCGCCCGCTGCTGCTGGCACTGGAACCTGAGCAGGCCCACGAGGTGACACTCAAGTCCCTTGAGGCGGGTCTGTTTCCGCACGCTAGCGAGCCCGATGATCCACGCCTCGCGGTCAACCTTTGGGATCTGCATTTTCCCAACCCGATCGGCATCGCTGCCGGGTTCGATAAAGACGCCCGCGTTCCGGATGCTATCCTCAAAATGGGCTGCGGATTCGCCGAAGCTGGCAGCATCACGCCATTGCCGCAGTCGGGCAATCCGAAGCCGCGCGTGTTCCGTTTGATCGCTGAGCGAGCGGTGATCAATCGCCTCGGCTTCAACAACGGTGGACATGCAGCGGCCTTGGCACGGCTGCGCAGCCGCCCGCAAAACGGCATCGTCGGCGTCAATATCGGCGCCAACAAGGATACTGCAGATCGCACCGCCGATTACGTCCGGGGCGTGGAAACCTTCTACGACCTCGCGAGCTATCTCGCGATCAACATCTCGTCGCCAAACACGCCCGGCCTGCGCGATCTTCAGGCCCCCGCGGCGCTCGACGAACTTCTCGGCCGCGTTCTGCAGGCCCGGGAACATTTCATTGCAACTGGAGCGCGCAAAGTCCCGATTGTGGTCAAGATCGCACCGGACATTGCCGAAGACGATCTAGCACCGGTCCTCGAGCGGCTGATCGCCAACGGCGTTGACGGCATTTCCGTCTCGAACACGACGTTGACCCGGCCAGCCCTGAGCGACACCGCGGAAGCGCGCGAGACTGGCGGCCTATCCGGCCGTCCGCTGTTCCATCGCTCGACGGTCATGCTGGCGCGCGTGCATCGGCTGACTGGCGGCCGCATCCCGCTCATCGGCATCGGCGGCATCGACAGCCCCGAAACCGCACTGTCGAAAATCGTGGCCGGCGCAACGCTGCTGCAGCTTTATACCGGCCTCATCTACGAGGGACCGGGATTGATCGGACGTATCAAGCAAGGCTTGCTCGATGCCATGACGTGCAAAGCCGGCACGTCGCTGGCCTGCCTCACCGGAACCAAGTCCGAGCAATGGGCCAACAAGCCGCTCGATCCCTGATTTAGGTTGTTCCGGCCGCCGGAAACGACGACCGGGTGAGAGCCGGATATCGCCCGAGCAGTGTCAGGGTTCGCGCGATGTAGAAGATCATCGTCGCCGCCCAAAGTCCGTGATTTCCGAACTGAGGTGACAACACAGCCCAGGCCGCAAAGAAGATCGCGACGCTCACGATCATCATATTACGCATGTCAGCCGTTCGCGTCGCGCCGATGAAAACGCCATCGAGCTGGAAACACCAGACGCCAATGATCGGCGTGAGCACCACCCAGAACAAATAAGCACGTGCCAGTTCGCGAACCTCAGGGCTGGTCGTCATGAAATCTATGATCGTGGGACCCGCCACCCATATCGCGAGGCTGAGCACGGTTCCGACGACAGCGGCCCAGATCATCGACAAACGGATTGCTTCTTCAAAACGGGCACGGGCACGTGCCCCGATCGCACGCCCAACGAGGCTTTCAGCGGCGAAGGCGAAGCCATCGAGCAGATTCGACGTTATCACGACCAGCGATTGCAGGATGGCGTTGGCCGCGAGCGTCAGATCGCCTGAGCGCGCGCCCTGCGCCGTGAAGAACAGCACCACCGTGATGGCGCACAACGTGCGGATCATGATGTCGCGGTTGACCTGAAACGTCCGCTTGATGCGCGCCGCGTTTAAAACCTGCGCCACAGAGACGACCGCACCACGGCGCAGCAGGTCGCGATAGGCGAGAAACAAGCCAAGAATGGCGGCAGCCCATTCGGAAACCAGCGCCGCGGTTCCAACCCCGGCCACACCATAGTCCAAGCCCATGACCAGCAATATGGCCAACAGCATATTCATGACGTTGAGGAAGATCTGGACCCAGAACGCCAGCCCGGTGCGGCCAAGTCCGATAAACCAGCCGAGCAGAGCGAAATTGATGAGACCGGCTGGGGCGGCCCATATGCGGATCTCAAAATAGGTGCGCGCTGCCTCCTCGACGGCAGCGCTTGCCCCCATGATCTGCAATGCAGCCCACGCGATCAGGGACTGCGTGATGATCATTGCAACTCCGGCAGCCACCGCGACGATCAGCGCACGATGCAAGTTTGCGGCAATCTCAGAAGCATCGCGGGCGCCCAACGCCTGGGCAGTTAACCCCGTGGTTCCCATCCGCAGAAATGCGAAGCTCCAGTACAGAAAATTGAAGATCGTGGCGCCGACTGCCACGCCGCCGATCAGATGCGGAAGGCCCATCTGACCAATGACGACCGTATCGACAAATCCGATCAGCGGCGTCGTCGCATTGGACAACATGATCGGCACAGCGATCAGCAGCACATCGCGGTGAGTGACGGGCTGAGCGGATTTCTCAGCGCCAGCCGCTTCGGCGTTTCCGTGGCTCATGGCTTCGGACGTCGGCCGACTGGCTACGGCCGCTTATCATCGGACCGGCGTCCCATGCCCAGCAGCCGCGCGATAAACCAGATCGGGAAAACGATGACCGCGCCGATGAGGAAGTACTGGACGATCCACTCAACAGCACCGAAGCCCATGTCATAGATCCGGCGGATCAGCACATCGAGGCGATAAATGATATCGGATGGCGTGATGCCGAGCGCCGACAGCACGATGCCCACGATCACCGACAGCAGAATGAGGCGAATAATCACGCCAGCTGGGTTGCCACCGAAAAATTGATCGCGATTCATTTCGATCTCGCCCTGTGCCGTACCTTGCGCCGCACCCAGTAGGCTTCTCTAAGAGTGCCGTGAGCCTCTACCATAATTCGCCGGGCGACTGAACCGGCGTATACTACAATATTGCCCTTGAAGTTTGGATGGCAGGCAAGCGTTTGACATCGCGGAAGAAACCGGCACGCAGCAGCCCGCTGCTTCCGGACGTCTTCGCACGCTGGTTCGCGCAACGCGGCTGGTCGCTGCGTGAACATCAGCGTGCGCTCCTAGAGAAGGTTCGTGAGCGCCGCTCGACGCTGTTGATCGCCCCGACCGGTGCGGGCAAGACGCTGGCCGGGTTTTTGCCAAGTCTCGCCGAGCTGACAAACGGCGCGCTGGAACGCCGGGGCGCGGGGTTACATACCCTGTACATTTCTCCGCTGAAGGCACTCGCGGTCGATGTCGCGCGGAACCTGCTGACGCCCGTCGAGGAAATGCAGCTTCCGATCAGCATCGAAACACGCACCGCCGATACGTCCGTCGGGAAGCGACAGCGGCAGCGCACCAAGCCGCCGCATCTATTGCTGACAACGCCGGAGCAAATCTCCCTGCTGCTCAGCCATTCGGATGCCGCCTACCTGTTCGCAGACCTTCGCACCATCGTCCTCGACGAACTGCACGCCCTTGTGGCGTCAAAGCGTGGCGACCTTCTGGCCCTCGATCTGGCACGCCTTGCCTCGCTCGCGCCGAACGCCGTGCGCGTCGGCCTGTCCGCAACGGTGGCGCGGCCATCCGAGCTACGTGCCTATCTGAAACCGCAGTACGAACCGCACCGCGCCATCCACATGGCCGATCTCGTCGTCACCGGCGGCGGCGTGAAGCCAGACATCAGCATCCTGGAATGTGAAACCCCACTGCCGTGGGCCGGACATACGACGGTCTATGCGATCCCCGAGATTTACGCGGCAATCCGCGCCCATCGGCTGTCGCTGCTGTTCGTCAACACGCGCATGCAGGCTGAATTGCTGTTCCAGGAACTCTGGAAAGCCAACGACGATAATCTGCCCATCGCGCTGCATCACGGCTCGCTCGACGCGACGCAGCGGCGCAAGGTCGAAGCCGCGATGGCTGCAGGAAAACTGCGCGCCGTCGTCGCGACCTCGACGCTCGATCTCGGTATCGACTGGGGCGACGTCGATCTCGTCAT
>JAEYYQ010000510.1 GCA_023428365.1 Pseudomonadota bacterium
CGCATCGATCGGCGACAAGGGCCAGCCCGAATTTAGCTTCATCCTGGTTGGTTGGGGTGCGGACACGGGCGAGACATCCGGCGCGCTCAAGCCGCTGCTCGCAACCTTCGACAAGGACAAGGGAACCGGCACCGCCAATCGCGGCCGCTATTCCAATCCGGAACTCGACAAGGTGATCGCCGAAGCTCAGGCGACCGTTGACGACGGCAAGCGCGCCGAACTGCTGGCCAAGGCGAGCGAACTGGCGATGGAAGACGTTGGCTTGATCGTCTCGCACTATCCGGTCAACACCTGGGGCGTTCGGAAGGGGCTGAAGGCCACCGCGCGCGCCGACGAGTACACACTGGCAAAGAGCATAACGAAGGAATGATAGTGTTCGGCGCGGAGACCGGTTCCGGCGCGCTCGGAACCGGTCCCGTCCGCTGGATCATTTCCCACAACGCGGCGGCCAGTTGGCCCTACGGTAAAGGGAGCGCATGATCGCCTTCATCCTCCGCCGGCTCATGCAAAGCGCCGTCGTCCTGTTGGCGATGTCCCTGATCGTTTTCTTCGGTGTGCATGTGGTCGGCGATCCGGTCTACATGCTCATCAACCCGATGGCCGATCAAAAAGAGATCGAAGAAACCATCAGGGCTCTCGGTCTCGACCGCCCGATCTGGGAACAGTACTGGCATTTCCTGACCGGCGTGTTCGAAGGCGACCTCGGCCGCTCATTCGTGTTCGGCGAACCGGCGCTGAAAGTCATTCTGCAACGTATGCCCGCGACGATGGAACTCGCCATCGCGGCGCTGCTGATGGCGATCGTACTCGGCATTCCGCTCGGGCTTTACGCCGGGCTTTACCCCAACCGCTGGTCGTCGAAGACCATCATGGCCGGCTCCATCGTCGGTTTCTCGCTGCCGACATTCTGGGTCGGTATTTTGCTGATCATGGTTTTTGCGGTGATGCTCGGATGGCTGCCGTCGACCGGCCGCGGGCCGACGGCCACGTTCCTCGGCATCACATCCAGCCTCTTCACACTGGAGGGATTGCGCTACATTTTCCTGCCCGCACTTAATCTGGCGCTGCTGAAAATCTCGCTGGTCATCCGCCTGACACGCGCCGGAACACGGGAAGCCATCCATCAGGACTACATAAAATTCGCGCGCGCGAAGGGATTGTCGAACAGCCGCGTCATCGGCGTGCATCTGATGAAGAACATCATGATCCCCGTCATCACCGTGCTGGGATTGGAATTCGGCAGCCTGGTTGCGTTCTCCGTCGTCACGGAAACCGTATTCGCCTGGCCGGGCATGGGCCGTCTCCTGATCAGCTCGATCCAGAATCTCGACCGGCCGGTGATCGTCGCCTACCTGCTGATCATCGTCATGATATTCGTGGTTATTAATCTGCTGGTCGATATCCTCTACTCGGTGCTCGATCCCCGCGTTCGTCTCGGGGAGAAATCCGCATGACGGTGACCTCGACGCCAGCCGCCTCGGCAAAGTCCGAAGGCAAACGCACAGCAGTCGAGACGCCGTTCCGGCGATTTGTCTCCGACTTCTGCGAAAGCGGGATCGCGATCGCCGGACTCGGCCTGCTCGTTTTCCTCGTCGCGCTCGCGGTTCTGGCACCGTGGATCACGCCACAAAACCCGTACGATCTGGCACAAGTCGATGTCCTCGACAGCCGCCTGCCGCCGGGTGAAAAGGGGTTCGCTGGCTATACTCATTGGCTCGGAACCGACGGTGCCGGTCGCGACCTGCTCAGCGCCATCATTTATGGTCTCCGCATCTCGCTGAGCGTCGGCGTGATGTCAGGGCTGATCGCGATGGTCATCGGCGCCGGGGTCGGGCTCACCGCTGCCTACGCAGGCGGGCGTGTGGAAACGCTGATCATGCGGATCGTCGATTTGCAGCTCTCGTTCCCTGCAATCCTTATCGCCCTCATGCTGATCGCGGTTCTCGGCAAGGGCGTCGACAAGATCATCATCGCGCTCGTCACGGTGCAATGGGCCTACTATGCGCGCACCGTGCGCGGCACCGCGCTTGTCGAGCGGCGCAAGGAATATGTCGAAGCCGCACGCTGCCTCGGCCTCAGTCACGCGCGAATCATGTTCCGACACATCCTGCCGAATTGCCTGCCGCCGTTGATCGTCGTCGCCACCGTGCAGGCGGCGCACGCGATCGCGCTGGAAGCAACGCTGTCGTTTCTCGGTGTCGGTTTGCCGCAAACCGAGCCATCGCTAGGCCTGCTGATCTCCAACGGTTTCGAATACATGCTATCCGGCAAGTTCTGGATCAGTTTCTTCCCGGGCATCGCGCTGCTGGCAACCATCGTTGCCATCAACCTCGTCGGCGACCAGTTACGCGATGTGCTGAACCCGAGGCTGCGGCGATGAGCAGTGCAGCAGTCGTTGAGAAAAATGCGGGGTCGCCGTCAACATCCTCCGCTACTGCGTCGACGCTGCAGGTCGAGGATCTGAAAACCCACTTCTTCACCAAAGCGGGGGTGGTGAAAGCCGTCGATGGTGTCAGCTTCCAAGTCGGCGCCGGTGAGGTGCTCGGCCTCGTCGGTGAGTCCGGTTGCGGTAAGTCAATCACCGGCTTTTCCATTCTCGGATTGATCGATCCTCCCGGACGCATCGTGTCTGGCGCGATCCGGTTCCAAGGCCGTGATATTGCCAGCTTATCCTACGACGAAGCGCGTCACCTGCGCGGAAATCGTATCGCCATGATTTTCCAGGATCCGATGATGACGCTCAATCCGGTCCTGCGCATCGACACGCAGATGACCGAGACGGTGCGCGTCCATCACCGTGTGAGCAAGGCCGAAGCGCTGGAGAGGGCGCGCGCCGCGCTCGCCGAGGTCGGCATTCCATCACCGGAAAGCCGCCTCAAGAATTACCCGCACGAGCTTTCGGGCGGCATGCGCCAGCGCGTGGCGATCGCAATCGCCTTCATCAACAAGCCCGACCTCATCATTGCCGACGAGCCGACGACGGCACTCGACGTGACCATCCAGGCGCAGATCCTCGCGGAGGCGCAGGCACTCTGCGCGCAGACGGGCACGGCCATGATCTGGATCACGCACGATCTCGCCGTCGTGTCCTCGCTCGCCGATCGCATCGCGGTCATGTACGCGGGCCGCGTCGTCGAGACGGGGCGCACGGCGGATGTGGTGAGCGCGCCGCGCCATCCCTATACCAAGGGGCTCATCGATTCCGTGCCGAGCCACAATGCGCGCGGCAGTCGCCTTTCCCAGATCCCGGGCATGACACCGTCCCTGATCAACCTGCCGAAGGGCTGCGCCTTCCGCACGCGCTGCCCCCAGGCGATCGATGCCTGTCTGGAGGCGCCGCCGATCCGCGAGATCGCGCCCGGCCGTGAAATCCGCTGTTTCAATCCCGTGGGTGCCGCGCAACCAGTCACCGCAGAGGCCGCGCCATGAGCGGTGAACCTCTGGTCAGCGCCCGCGGACTCTCGAAGCGCTTCGTGAAGAAGCCTGATCTCGCCGGGCGCATCGCCGGTCATCTCGGCGCGGACGTGCGCGAGGAAACCGTGCACGCCGTCGATCATGTCGATCTCGAGATCATGAAAGGCGAGGTCGTCGGGCTCGTCGGCGAATCGGGCTGCGGAAAGTCGACGCTCGGACGCATGATTGCCGGACTGCTAACGCCGACCGAAGGCGAGGTGCAGTTCAAGGGCCGATCACGCGATGCGCTGTCAGGGGCGGAGGCGCATGCCGCGCGTCTCGCGATCCAGATGATCTTCCAGGATCCTTATGCCTCGCTCAATCCGCGTGCGCGCGTCGAGGGGATCATTGGTGAGGCGCCGCTGGTGCACGGCATTACGACGCGCGCCGGCATGGCGACGTACGTTGATGACATGATGCGCCGCGTCGGCCTCGATCCCGAGTTGAAACGCCGCTATCCGCACCAGTTCTCCGGCGGACAGCGAAGCCGTATCGGCATTGCGCGCGCCCTCGCCGTCAATCCCGAGTTCCTCG
>JAEYYQ010000596.1 GCA_023428365.1 Pseudomonadota bacterium
CCGGCGACATGGTTCTCGTAGTCGCGCGTGACGTCGTTGGAATAGTTGCCCTCGAAGCGGTAGTCGAAGCGCAGGTCGATATTCGGAGCAATGAAGTTCGGCAGGATCATGTGAGCCGTCGGCTCGACATAGAGATCGCTCCGATCCTTATCGAACGGAAAATTGAAGACGTCGTCGATCTTCTCGTCGTACCAGCGCTGGAAGACCCCAACACCCGCACCGAGGAAAATCCGCCCGCTATTGATCGGGAAGTAGTAGGCCACACGCCCGCCGATCTCCGTAAAGTCGCCAGGAAACAGCGGCCGCACGAAGCCGAAAATATCGCGGATCGGATCACCCCCGGCTTGGCTCACCTGCACACGCGGTAGCAGATAGAGCAGATCACCGGTCGTCAGCGACGGGCTCAGCACGAAGCGCCCTTCGATATCCACGATGCCGCCGTCGTTCGCGCCGAAATTGCTGAAGCTGCCGTCGCGCCATGTATAGCGAGCCGTGACGCTCTGCGTCAGACCGCGATAAAGCCCGCCCACCGTTGAGCTGACGGACAGATCATCGAACAGCTTTTCGCCATCCTGCCACGCGAGCGCCGATCCGGCTGCCACATGAAGCCACAGCTCCGGAGTGAGCCAAAAGACTGGTCCGCTTTCAGCAGCTACGATGCCAAAATTGAGGTCCGTCAGGTCAGCCTGGAACTGTCCGTACCCGACCATATGCGACCGCCAGCGCATGCCCGCCACGGTGCGCTCATCGGCAATCGCGATGCTGGCGTCGAACGTCGCATCATCGGGTCGGCGTTGAAAGCCGGGCGCATATGATGGGTTGGAGGCATAGTTGGCGCCGGCCTGCACAGTGACATTGGTGACAGCAGGCAAGACCTTCTTGCGCAAACGATCGAATTCCGCCTGGGCCTCGGTATCGCCGGCACTGCTTGTGACCACGCGTTCCAAAGCCGCGAATGCGTGACGAATATCGCCTCGTGCCTCAGCTTCGCGTGCAAATTTCTTATTCAGTTCGGGATCATCGGGAGTCGCGAGCAACTGGGCGAACAATGCGTCATAGCTCTGCGCGGCCGTGGCCTGCGGCAGCAAACAGACAATCAGCGCAAAGAGCGCAATTCGTGCCCCAGTGTAGACGTGCATACAGGTCCGCTCCCCTGCGGCCGTTTACAGTGCATCGTCACCTCCCCCAAGGCGTAATGCACTTAAGCACAGAAGCAGATTCGTTTGTGTTGCGGAAGCGCTACAAGTTGTAGATGAATTATGTTGACATCGGAGCATCGCCAACCTTGAAAAAAGCTGGTGCGGAACATCTACTTGCTGTCAGCGATCGAGCTTCCGTTCCAATCCGGCGGCGGAGGGACGGCCTTGAACTCTGCGATGCGTTCCGCATACCCCTTATAGAGAGCCGCCAAACCTGGACCGCCCGCAGCGTGCGTCTCCCCGAGAAGCCGCTCCGCATCGTCGAAACGTCGTGAGCGAAACGCTGCCAACATGGCATCATGGCAGTCCCTCAAACGGATGAAATCCGGATCCTTCGCCCGCTGCGCGTCACCCATAAGACCATAGATATGCAGGGGTTCGACGCGCCCATGCACACTGACGAAGTCGATTTCCAGAAATGCCAGCTCCGGCACCAGCGCCGCCGTCGCCTCTCCCACGACGATCGGCATTCCGTATGTCTTGCTGCGGCCTTCGAGCCGCGACGCGATGTTCACGCCATCGCCCACCACCGAATAATCGAAGCGGTGCTCCGATCCCAGATTGCCCACGCAGCAATCTGCCGTGTTGATACCAATTCCAATGCGCACCGGGGTATGTTTCCGACCCTCGGCCGCAGCCTCCACGGCCCATTCGCTGTTCAGACGCTCCAGATCCGTCAGCATTCCAGCCGCGGCCCGACACGCGTTGCGGGCATGGTCGGCATCATCGAGAGGTGCATTCCAGAACGCCATGATGGCGTCGCCCATGTACTTGTCGATGGTGCCGCGATTGTCGAGGATCGACTCGGTCAACGGGGTCAGCAGCCGATTGAGGAACCGCGTCAGCTGAGTGGCGTCGAGACGTTCGGAAATCGTCGTGAAGCCGCGCACGTCGCAGAACATCAGCGTGACCTCGCGCATCTCCCCACCGAGCTTGAGTTTGGTCGGATCGGCAGCCAGTTCGGCCACCAATGCAGGCGCCATGTAGTGGCTGAAGGCATTGCGCACACGCCGCCGCTCACCTTCGGTATGCAGGTACAGGTAAACGGTCGTCGCGATGTAAAGAACCGTCAGCGACAGAGCCGGATACACCGGGTCGAAGAGCCAGCCGAAACCGCGATAAGCCGCCCACGAACTGCCTACCGCGGCGACCAGAGTCATAAAACCGATCAACGCGCTCCATAGCGCGCCCGTCAAATACACGGCGGTGGCCAGCATGACGCCGAACACCACCAGCACGACGATCTCCACTCCGGTCGCGAAGTCAGGTCTGCGCAGGTGCTCCCCAAGCAGGATCTGCTCGATCGCCTGGGCGTGAACTTCAACGCCAGGGACAGCTGCGTCCAGTGGCGTCGTTCTCAAATCGAACAAGCCGGCCGCACTGGTGCCGATCAGAATGATACGACCTTCGATCTCCGAACGCTCGACTGTTCCAGCCAGCAGATCGGCGGCGGAAATGAAACGACGCGGATCGGTCGGCGTGAAATGCACCCAGATCTGTCCTTGTGCGTCGGTCGGGATCTCCGACGCCCCAACCCGCATCGCCACAACGCCCGTGTTGGCACCGAACGCTTCCTCGCCGCTCGCCCCCGACGATTTAACGATGATCGTTCCCGCCCCCTGCGCGACCCGCACGGACTCGGCCGCCAGCGACGGATAGACGGTGCTGCCGATGCGTACCAGCAGCGGCAGTCTGCGGATGATCTGATCGTGTTCCGGCACCCAATTCAGCGATCCTGAGCCCTTTGCCTGATCCTGCAGGATTTTCAGGCTCGAAACTGCCCCGCGGAAAGTCGGCAGGAATTGCCCCGGAGGATCACCGGCAAAGGCGAAGGCAGCGCGCTCGACGGGTGGTTCTCCTTGCCGATCACTGCCAATGAACCCCAAAACGACCGGCGCAGTGCCGATCGCGGCGGCGAATGTGGCATCCGCCGAGGGCAGCGTTTCCAGAAAAGCCAGCACCTGCTCCACCGCAGGCTCTTTCGGCAGACGCTTGATGGCATCGACGGCAACCGGCCTGTCCGGCTCAGACATGACGACGTCATAGCCGATCACCGCTGCCCCGCTCTCCGCCAGCCGTTCGGTCAATTCGGCCAGCACCGTTCGCGGCCATGGCCACTGACCGATCTTGGTGAGCGACTGATCATCGATATCGACGATACGTACCGGCAAATCCGGATTGTACGTGCGTGGAGAGAGCGTCTGAAAGGTATCGAACCCCAGCAATCGCAACCGGACAATCGGTGTCGGATCGGCAATACGGACAACAATGATGAGCGCGAGCAGGACCAGCACCAGTCCGGCGTAGATCGTGCGTGAGCCCATCGATCATGCTCCCCGAACTCCACAACCGCATCCGCCA
>JAEYYQ010000647.1 GCA_023428365.1 Pseudomonadota bacterium
GCATGGTTAACGAAGCGTTACTTCTTGCCGTTCGCGGGCTGGGCGCTGTCCTCGACCACGCTCTCGAGCTTCTTGCTCAGGATCCACGACAGGCCGAGGAAGATGATGAGCGTGACGACGCCGAAGCCGGACGAGGCATCGTTCATCAGCTTTTCCGACACCGAGCCGAAGGCATAGCCGACAGAGACCATGGCAATGCTCCACAGGCCGGCGGCGACGAAGTTCAGCGCCAGGAAGGTCGGCCAGGTGAGGTTCGACAGGCCGTAGGCGAAAGCGGCGACGCCGCGGATGCCGTGCGGATAGCGATGGAACAGCACCATCAGGATCGCGTGCTTGTCGGTGAGGCGCGCGGCGATGTTGACCATCTTCTCGATACGCGGCCACGACCTGAACAGGCGCGGGCCATAGCGGCGGCCGAGATAGAAGCGCACGACGTCGCCGAGGAAGCTGCCGATCCAGAACACGATGATGAGCGTCGACACCTTCAGCGCGCCGGCGAAGGCGGCGTAACCGGCGAACAGGCCGAACAGCAGGCTGTGCGAGGCGGCATAGGCGAACAGGAAGGTGTAGGCCGCATCGCCGTGCTGGCGCAGGAGATCGAGAAACGAGGTGAGGTCGGTCGGGATCAAGGGCCGGGTTCCGGTTAAGGCGCGCACCCTAGCCGCGCGTCGGGCCGCGCGATACTGCGGCATCGTGTCTTTTTATTCGGCCGAGAGCGGCGAGCCGAGCGCATTGGCGGTGTCGACAATCCAGGCGCGGTAGTTGAGCAGCGGCGTCAGGCCGGTGAGGCCGCCGCAGCCGGCTTCGTTTCTCGGCGCGGTGGACCAACTGACGACGCCCATCACTTCGCCGCCGTTCTCGCCCTTACGGCCGAAACCAGGGCCGCCGGAATCGCCCGTGCAGCTGCCGAGGCCGGCGCGTTCGTTACGCGTCGCCGGATCCTGAAGACGAATTTGCAGACTGCCGGGCCTGCCGGTGACGACGAGCGGCGCCATGCGCGCTTCGCCCGCGCCTTGCTCGGTGTTGTCGCGCGTCGCGCCGAAGCCGGCGACGATCATGGTCTCGCCGACGGCGACGCGGCGCGTGCCGCCGAGCGAAGCGGGAATGACGGAAGCGGGCAGGGGCGTTTTGAGTTTCACCAGCGCGACATCGGCGGTGGCGCGGTTCTTGACATAGTTGACCATGCTGAAGCCGGGATGAGTGCGGGTCGTCGCGACCTCGATGACGCCGCCGTCCTTGCTCAGGCGGACGCGATAGTTCGCCGGCCGCGCCACGCAATGCGCCGCAGTGAGGACGAGATCGCGAGCGATCGCCGTGCCGGTGCAGAGCCCGCCGCGGCTGTCGACCAGCATGACGATAGACGCCGCGGCAAAGCCGTTCGCCGGCGGCGCGTTGCCGCTGATGGCGAAGGCGGGAGTCGTGAGCGCGAGGAGAACGGAAAGGACCGGACGCATCATAATGCTAGCAGTTCGGGGCGCATACATACTGTCGATTTGATCATTATCTGGCATTACTCTATTTTGGTGATGCAATTGACATCTTCTTCTGTGGCGATTCCCCTTAGCCCGAATTTAAGTTGCCAGTCTGGCGGAATCTCAAGCGTGCGCATCATTTCGCGGTACCTCGCCGCTTTTTCAATCCAGTCGGCTGGCAATACCACGCTTTCGACAATCCGTGAGGCCAGGAGGGCATCTTCGACGTCGATATCGTCAGGATAGATGCCTTGCTTGACGCCAACTGCCCAGTCTTTGTCATGAGCGTCTGCCACCCGCTCATAATCGTCAATCGGCAGGCCGTGGTACAGGAAATGGTGGGCATAATAGGGGTGATCGCCGATCTCTCGGGTTAATGTGCGAAAAGCATCAGCCAGGCTCTGTCTATCGGTGAAGACGTCGATACGGCCTTTGCGGTCCGGGTAATTGTTGTCGATCAATAGCCGGCATTGATTGGGCGACGGACCGTCGTTGACAACAATGTCGCAGCTATTGCCATTTCATAAAGCTCTTGATCTGAGCTGTTAAACTCTCGGAGCCGTTGAACGACAGCGGGGTCAACGTCATTGGGCCGTTCGGTGTTGGCATTCTCGCGCAGTGTGCCGACCATTTGTACGCGAAGCTTCCGCCCAAGGTGAAAGAAGCTCTCTTCAAATCGCTCGGTGATGCCAATAAAATCGAAAGTCTTAAGGTTCAAACGCGCGAGGCGTGCCAATTCGCTGTCCGCGGTACCGATTGGGCAAAGTGCCCTACATTGTGCATTGCGCACTCGCGCGCGGACTGTAGGAACGTCGCATTCGATATTTATGACCGGACGATTGGCTTTTCGGTTTCCAGGACCGAGGGCTTTATCTCTCGCGATTCAACCGAAGGGCTGGCTTTTCGGGATTCATGACCGAAGGGCATGGTAGTGGCGGGGTAGCTGCTGGTTAGAGCGGCGGAATCATAATCCGTAGGTCGGGGGTTCAAGTCCCTCCCCCGCTACCAAATCTCAAAACTCAAAATGTGGTTCGGCGGTGGGGAGCGATCCTCATAGGAAAACTTTGGCGACAGTCGAAGTTGAGGTGCCTTTATAAGCCATTCAATTTGAGCTGCGTTTAAACGTCCCTCAAAGCACATCCCGCGATAATTTTTCCGACCTTACAAAACCTGACATTTCGAAGCGCTTGGCGCGAATTATGTTTGTCACATCAATTGGTTCGCATGAGCAGGTTACATGAATCTAAGCATCTGACAAGCCCCTGTTGTCGGGGCGTATGTAGCCGAGGACACTGAAGTTGTTTTCTTGGATTCAGCAAATGCTGCTCGGGTGATTCCGGTTTTTCGGGCGCGAGCCGCGCTCCTTCGGCGCTCCGCTTGTTCGTAGCATGCGGGCCGCTGGAGCGGTTTGCGGACGAATGAGTAGGGTATCATCCGCTAAAGGCGATTTGCGCACGGACAGCGATCACAGGCGAGGCGTTTAAACGTCGGGATTCTTTTCGGACGTTGGTCCGAGCCGCTCACTCACCACGATGAGAACTTGCCGCAACCATCGCCGATTATGCTCGCCGGCGTCGACCACTTCGCAACGAGCATACTGATGAAATTGACCGCTAAACAGAGGCGCTTTGTCGCTGAATACATCAAATGCCTCAATGGCACGCAAGCCGCGATCGCTGCCGGCTACAGCCCCAAGACCGCGCGATCGATCGCGAGTGAGAATCTGGGCAAGCCCGTCATCCAGGCCGAGATCGAACAGCAGGAGAAAGCGCGGCAGGCGATGTATGTCGTGGAGCAAGGCTACTTGCTCGATCAACTCGTTAAAATCGTCGACTACGACATCGTAAAACTATTCAAGCCCGATGGGCGTATGTTGCCGCCGCATGAATGGCCTGCGGATGCCATCAACATTGTTGCGTCGTACAAGACCGGGCCAGTGCCGCGGGTTCCTGAGCGACAACGCTACGCGATCGAGTTTGTCGATCGCCTCAAAATACTTGAGCGCATTGGCGAAATTGTCGGCGCGTTTCCGCCAAGGCGAACCATCAAGCGTAAGAAGTGAAGTTGCATCCGAATGCACCAGCGCTTTACAGACAGTACGTTCTGATCCGGTTCAAATCTTCATCTCTTGTCCTGCACTTTCATTCTTGACTATGATTTGCTCGGCCGCGGCTCTTGCCTCCTCTTCTGGACGTCTTCGGACGAAAGGTTGCTCGCAAGGCCGCGGCTACTGAACGAGCGCCGATGATTGTAATCGGTTGTGGTGACGCAAGAGCCAGGTCGATCGACATGCAGATCGCCTAACAACTGCTTGGTCGCGGCCTGTCATAACTTCCCGACGCCTTTGGCAAAGATTGCTTGCAGGGTCGCGGCTATCCAATGAGGCCATGTTCGGACGCGCGCGGCTAAGGCGGCGACTTTCGAGACCGATATTTTTCATTCTACTTCTGATTTTGCGGCTTGCGCATTCTTACGCCGGCGCCTCCGCCATTTTCGTCGATAAATTGAATTCCGGCGCTTTCCAGAGCCGCTCTTATTGCTTGAATTGCATCCGAAGATACAAGCCGCCGCCCCTTCTCAAAATCCACAACAGTTGAAAGCCCTAAGCTGGCGCGGGCCGCCAAATCCTGCTGGGTGATGCCCAGCAAAGCGCGCGCAGCTCTGCATTGTGCTGCATTCAGCAAATCAACTTTTTTTGTTGACATTCTCGTCTATCAACATTAAATGTTGATCCTCATCAAGCGGCAAGTTTTTCTGTTCAGTAGATCAATAGGAGTAGCCCGTGAACCTCGTTTTTCCCTTCGTCCACTACCGCGCCGTTCGCGACCGGATCAAAGCCGAAGACCCGCAGATCGACGACCAAACGCTCGCCGATACGGTCGAGGGCCTCACTGATTTGCAGGACATCATTCGGGCCATTGTGCGCTCGGCCCTCGTCGATGAGGCCTTGGCGGCCGGCCTGAAGGGTCGGATTGGCGAAATGCAGGATCGAGCCGAACGGCTCCAGGACCGGGCCTCCAAGCGGCGCCAGATCGCCAAGGACGTCATGGTTCAGCTCGATCTGAAAAAGATCGTCGCACCGGATTTCACGATCTCAGTGCGGCCAGGCATGCCGGCACTCCAGGTCCTCGATGAGAAAGCCGTCCCCAAGACCTATTGGGAGCCGGGCGCGCCGCGCCTGCGTCGACAGGAACTGGCCCAGGATCTGCGAAACGGCGAACGGGTCGCGGGAGCCACTCTTGCTGAGCCTTTGCCCGTTTTGACTGTGAGGACCCGCTGATGGCGTTCTCCGCAAAGCAGCTACAGGAACTGAAAAAGGACGTGGAGCAGCGCCACGTCCGACGTCGAGAGGTGAATGGTCGAGAGCTCGCCTACATCGAGGGCTGGCACGCCATCACCGAAGCCAACCGCATCTTCGGATTCGACGCTTGGAACCGGGAGACACTGGATTCCAGGTGCGTGTTGAGCCGGGAGGCACGGGGCACTTATGTGACCGTTTACACGGTCAAGGTTCGAATCACTGTTTGCGCCAAAGACGTCACCATCACCCGGGACGGTCATGGCACCGCGGAGGGTCGGGGTTCGACGCCCGGGGAAGCGCATGATTTCGGTCTGAAAGCTGCGGAGACAGACGCGACGAAGCGGGCACTGGCCACCTTCGGCAAGCCGTTTGGACTGGGGCTCTATGGTGGACTAACGACACCGAAGCACAAGCCTGCCGCGGGTAGTACTGCGGGCGGCACGAGCGACGGCGCCGTAGCCCTACCTCCGGACGACACGACCCCCATTCCACGGCCATCCCGCTATTACGGTCGTTCTCAGGACGTTGTAACCCGCGATCGACGGGCGTCCACGGAGCGTGTGGCGGCTCCTCCTACAGAGACGCCGCTCGTGCCGGCCGAACCGGCTAGCGAAATGGGTAAGATCGACAAGAGCGTCCTCCCGATCGGGACGCCGCGGAGACTGCGCGACAAGGCGCATCTTCGTTTCGTTGCGTCACACCCTTGTCTGGCTTGTGGCCGCCAACCGTCGGACGCCCATCATATCCAGTTCGCCCAGCCGCGGGCCATGGGTCTCAAGGTTAGCGACGAGTTCACCGTCCCCCTGTGTCGCCTGCACCACCGGGAACTGCATCAGGCGGGTAACGAGAACAAATGGTGGGATGATCGAGCCATCAGTCCTCTCGAGGTGGCGGAACGGTTATGGAAGAAAAGTCGAGCTAGACTATTCCCGGCGGTCGACGGAGATGGCTGATACATCGGGCCAGTCAATTCCAGCATCAAGTCGGCGAACTTTCCTCGCACGGGGAGATTCCATCGTAAATTATCTACTCGTAAATGTAATCCTTGAGGTCAATATCTGTACCTTGCCAATTAATCCGATGATCATAAGGCCCTATATAGGGATCTTCGCCATTTGCTAGGCACGTTATCAGCAGGCGAACCAACTGTGGCGTGGTTCGATACGGCTCCTTGGCTTGAGCATCATAAGTCTCCGCGCATGCAGTCGCGGGCCAAATGCCGGCGAGAACTGCAAATCTGTCCTGCACGACGAAAACTGGATCTACGGCAAACTCTATATGTCTACTTGCCCAGACCCCATGATCGCCGAACATCAAAATCAGCGAATCGGCGCCACTTGATCTGATGGCGGAATATAACTCCCTCAACAGGCTGGCTGCTTGATTGCTGGCGCTGAGATATCGGTTTTTAAAGTCATTGAGCTGCTCGGGGCTGCCCTTCCATTCACTGTTTGTATGCATCGGCGTGCTGGTGTGCACCATTAACAGCTGAGGCTTGCGAGCGCTGCCCCCCTCAATAATTCGTTTCTTAATCAAATCGACTAAAGTCGGTTTCGTACCGGCATCTGAATTCATAATTTTCGACTGAATAAAATCGCATGCTCCGAAGAAAAACCAAGCCCTTTTGTCCCAATCCACAAAGGGCTGATCACAAGGGGAGAAGTCTTTCTCCAGAATATAATTGTCTATGTAGGGCCCTTTGATGTTGCCTCCGAGATATCCAGTTGTATAGGCCGTCGTCACTTCATAAGCATTATGTTTAAAAATTTCGATCAGAGGACTTGGGGCGGCGCCGGCAAAGATGAGCTGTTTGCTCCTCCCTAGTATCGAATTCGCATACTCTTGATCCATAGCCATTAACGCGTTCCATGAAGGTCGTGTCGCGGAGCCCTCTGAGAAGACGTTCGAAAACATGCGCAGACCCAGTTCAATCATGGTCTGTTCCAGTGGCGCATTTGCGAGTCCGAGATATTTTTGAAGCACCGCAGTTGGCGCTGCTGATTCCCATCCGATCAGGTACACGTTTGGTGTACGACTAAACTTTACCTTCCTGATTTTAGGCGAGACAGTTCCCTCAGTTGTCGCCTGCCTCGATTGTTCTTCTGAGGAATTGTTCGGGGCCTTGTTCAGCGCGAAAGAGGCTAAGTTGGCAACGATGAGAAGGGCAACGAGCGCCGAACCTAACTTCAAAAATACCAGCTTTCGTGATGCAAGCATAAAAAACGATAAGAAAAGTAAAGCCGCAGCAAAAAAAATGATGGCTCGGTACCGGAGGCGCAGCTCAAGAAAATCCTCAGCCACAATGAGATTGGTGGTGTACAAGTTGAAGCATGTAAATGCAGCAGCCAGAAGAAGCGGCGGAATTAAAGAGGTAGTCCAGCGAGCCAAGCCCTCAATGATCATTAGCTGGAGCAGAACAGCTGCGAACATGCACACAGCAAGAGCGATGATGTCCTTGTTCGTGATCGGCTCTACAATCCCCGCCAAAGTCAAGGTGGCGAAGTTTAAGGTCAGAAGGGGCAAAAGGTATCTTATGGCTCTCAGGCTCGTTTTATTAGAAAAATGGTCGCTTGAACCTGCCGCCGGACTTGCTCCTTGCATCCCGTTGTTCCTCAACGTACCTGGTACCAAATCATCGTCCGGCCCGAACCCGAAATAGGTACAGCCTTCACAATATCTGCTCGCTTGCGTATCTCTCCCAAAAATGTCTCCTCCGTGTAGTCTGGGAAGATGTCCTCTCGCAATGCCAGCATTCGCTGTACCGTAGGATCGCTCTTTGGCACGAACTCGATGACACCTTGAGGTGCGATTTGCAGCAACCACGGGATTAATTGCGCAAGTGGCGTATTTTTTGCGATTGCCAGATGATGCTCAAAAGCCAGCGCGATCAGCCCATCAGCGCGCGCACGATCAGCGAAGCCTTGCCGCTCACTCTGTCGCCACCCTTGATTTGGCGAAGGATTGGAAGCATCCAGCCACAACGGCAGGAACAACTTATCGAGCGACCTTGAACGCTGGAATGCCTGACTGATTGCGTTCTGATCGAAATCGAACCCGATTGCATACTGAGCGCCCGCCTCGAGCGCGGCTAGTGTGTAGTCGCCGGTATTGCACCCCATATCGATAATCGTGTGCGGCGCTGCAGCCGTAATGAATTCCGAGATAAAGGCACGCTTAGCCTTCGCCTCGTCGCCTGAATATGTATTTTCAGTGGCGTAGTTGCCCCAAATACTTTTTGATTGATCCTTTAGCGAAAGTTTGCCGATCCAGTTTCGAAGTTGCTGCAAAATAGCGCGGTAAGACGCTTTGGGAAGCCTCCTCAGCCTTTTTGCGCGGTCAAACGCTTTCAACGGGTCTGACATAGAGTCTCGCTCAAGCTTTGCTTGCAGCATGACCTGTGTAAGCATATTCCACGAATACCGGTGTCGCAGCGGAATAAGCTTTGCCAAATCAGTTGTCGGTATCCCTTCAAGCGCACCCCTGAACCAAGCATTGTGGGCCACGCCTACGATGGCCCGCAACAACAGGGGATTGAGAAACTGCTCGCAGAACTGGCGGTGAGCTGACCAAAACTCTCCTTCCACGTAAGGGCGCAGGGAGAGAAAATCTATGAAGATAGGTTTTGAGCCGATAAATTGCACATTGTAGGCGGACGCATCGGAAAGTACGGTTCCATCGTCGAGAAGAGCCAGCTGCAGATCAAGGTGCAGAAGGGCCGCAGCCTTTAGCTGCTCGAACGACCACTCATAAGGATAAGATATGAACGGAATTCTCGGATGTTCGAGAACGTAAGCCTGACCGTGTGTACTTTCGGGCCAATCACTTACAGGAAGCTCTTGAAAACGTATGAGCATCCCTTTCTCTTGAAGGGTTGCCACGCTCTGCTTCTCACGAACTGCTTCGTATCTGATCCGCGCCGCAGACGTAACTGTTCGAAAGACCCGATCATCTCCGACGAACACATAGCCGCTTGGATCACGAAAAGATCCAGGATGTGGCTCAGCACCCGCTCCCATGCTTACTTCTCAAGATCATTCTTCGGGTTGCTCTCGGGTTTCCCATTACGCAAAGTCTTCAGAAAATTTTTGATGCGCCCATAGTTCAGCTGAATAATAGCCCAAGCAGCAGCAATACCGCCGATCAAACTCTGAAGAATAAGACTACCCGTGCCGGGATCAAGATATGCCTGCGCCTGCGTAGCGGTAGAAAGCAAAGCTGCAATTGCAATTATTGCTCGCGAGCGCATGTGACAATAGTCCGTTTTTCGGCCGGAAGAATTGCAAGTGACTTTTATTTACTTTACCGAACAAATCCCAGGAGGCAAGATTCCATGGCGCAAATCAGCATCTGGCTCTGAGGGTTAGTGTCTGGACCCTAGATATCTCAAAATACTTGAGTCCGACTTACGCCGGACACTCGCTCTGTCGCTTGGGCGCGTATGCCATAGCAGCTCCCAAGATCAGCCAGAAGGTTCGCTGATAAAGCAATTCGTGAGCCAATGACATTACCGCGAAGCTGGTGATGATCAGAATCAGCAGGCGCCCGGCGACGTCGAAACGCGGCGCTCTCATGATCTCCGAGCGGAAAATCAGAACGACCGGCGCTGTCAGCACGAGGAAACCGACGATGCCGAACTCCGCAAGCAGCCACAGCGGCGTCGAGTGTATAACCAGCGGCGTTCCACGGCGAACCGTCTGCTCCATGAACGCGCCCAGGCCTGCGCCGAAAAGCGGATTCGCGAGGAACAGATGCCAGCCGCCGACCAGGCTCTGCATTCGCTCGGTGTCTGACGAAGCTCCGGAAATCACGCGGGACATGTAGCTTGGCACCGATGAGTCCGATCCGGCATGGAGCGCCTCTTGGAACCCCGAACGAACCAAGTCGTGGACGAAGGCCACCGCACCCGGAATCAATTCGCTGGCAAGAACGACCAGTACTGCGACGGTCGCCGCGATAGCGCCTTGCCGCCGGTCGATCGGCGCGATGAACAGCGCGATGATGGAAATGGTAGCGAATGCCAGATAACCGGCGCGTGATCCAGTGACAAAAACGCCGGCGATCGCGATCCCAAGCCAAAGCGCCCGGTAGGGCCACTGCGTAGCCAGCAGAATGCACACTGACAAGAGGAGCTGAAACGCAAACGCATTGCGGTTCTGCGAGAATCCTTCGAGGGGTAACCCAACCAATGGCCCGAAAAAGCGCGCACCGGACCAGTAGGCGATAGCGATCGCATAGTCGAACACGAAGACGACCAAGCTTGCCGCGACGAAGCTGCGCAACAGCAGATCGAGCCCATGGTCGCGCATGCGGTAGACAATTAGCGCGCCTGTAGCGCCGTAGCACAGCAGGATCGGCCAGCCGAGCAACTTGTTGGCGGCCGCCCATTGCGTCCAGCCGAACTCGAAATAGCCATGGAGATAGCCGGCGACCAGGACGATACTCGCCAAGGAAATCATGATATTAAAGTGCGGCAGGCGCCATTGCGGCGGCCGCTGCCGGAAATGATTGTAAGCAAATATACAGCCGGCAATGATGACGATCGGATCCGCCAGATTGACCGATATAAGGCCACTGTTCACTGGCACGAAGAGCTGGAAGAAGACGGCGGTCGCGGCGCCGATCGGCAACACCGTATCGATCAAGGTGGCGAAGTTCGCTGAGCGCGACGAAGGCTCGTGCGGCAAGGCTGGCGCGGCGTTGTCGCGCAGGCCGATGAGGGCGAGCGCGGCGACGACCCCAAGCGACCCCATGCCGATCGAAAACGCGACCATGAACGATATGTCAGCGGATATTCCGAGGGTACCCAGCACATAGATGGCGCTCATCTCGCGGATGCCCCATCCGGCCATGCTGATCGGCAAGCTCGCGGCCAGCATGACCAGCGCGGCGGCGGCGGCGAGCTTGGCGATGGGAATCGATGGCGCCAGCGCGTGCGTCAGCAAGACATAGGCGAGCATCGTGAGCAGTTGGATGCCGAGCGAAGCGAAGACGTTGCGGGTCAGTGCCCGGACGGTGCGAATCGTCACGGGCGGCAATTGTTCGACAAGCAGCTTGCCCCAAACGAACACGGCGCCGCCGGCGATGACCAATGCGCCGCCCGCCACGATCTTGATGAAGGACGAGCCGCCCCCGCGATAGTCGAGCGAGATGGCGCCGAATAGATAGATCGCGGCGACTATCGCCAGCAGCAGCGATATGACGAGCGCCGCGAGACGTTCGTAGCCGGTGATGACAATGGTCGCCGAAGGTGGCACCTGCCTCCGCGCGAGCACGGTGCTCCGCGCCAGCAACTGACCCGCGAGCTGAAAGAACAGCACGCCCATCACCTGGCCATAGGTGAAGCCGGCCAGGGCATCGCGGAATGTCAGTTTGTAGCCGAGGTCGCGAGCGATCCATTGCAGGCGGAGTGTGGCAAGCAGCGCGCCGCCAAACA
>JAEYYQ010000068.1 GCA_023428365.1 Pseudomonadota bacterium
TCGTGCTGCTGGCGGCCCTGCACTCGCTGCCGCGCGAGGTGATCGAAGCGGCTGAACTCGACAATTGCGGTTGGGGCCAGAAGCTTGTTTTCGTGATCCTGCCGCTGACCTGGCCCACGGTGCTGAATCTCGTGGTGCTGTCCTTCATCGGCAAGATGAAGATTTTCGATCTGGTCTGGATTACGACAAAAGGCGGCCCACTATGGTCAACCGAAACAGTATCGACCTACGTTTATAAACGCGCCTTCGAATGGTCGACGTTCGATCTCGGCTATCCCTCTACGATCGCTACCGTGTGGTTCGTCATCGTACTGATCGCGGTCGTTGCGTTGACATACGCATTCCGTCAGCGCTCAAAGCTCGAATACTGAGGCGGTGCCATGGCTGTCCTGAAGCGATCCGCCCTGCTGGCCGTTCTCGCCCTCTACACCGCGTTCGCGGCCGGTCCATTCGTGTGGGTGGCGATGATGTCGCTGCGCACGACGACTGAAATCCACGCCGATCACTTCGCCCTGCCGAGCACGCTTCATTGGGAGAAGTTTCCGGCGGCGTGGTTCAATTCCAACTACAACGTCTATTTCACCAATTCGACGATGATTGTTTTGTCTGCGGTCGCCATCCTCACGATCATCGGCGCGATGGCCGCGCACTGTCTGGCTCGCTACAGATTCAGGCTCAACCGCGTGATCTATTTCGTTTTGTTCTCGACGATCATTTTCCCACCGCAGGTCACGATCATCTCGCTGTTCCAGATTCTCGTGCAGTACGGTCTTTACAATTCCAAGATCGGACTCACGCTTGTCTACGTGGCCATCCAGCTCCCGCTGACGATCTACATTCTCGAAAGCTTCTTCGCCCGTATTCCCTCAGACTTGTTCGATGCCGCGCGGATGGACGGCTATTCGGAATGGGAGATCTTCTGGCGCGTCAGCCTGCCGATCGCACTGCCCGCCATCGCAACCACAGTCATCCTCAACTTCATCCTGTTGTGGAACGAGTTCCTCTACGCAGTGGTGCTGATCACCGATGAGGCCAACCGCACCCTGCCGCTTGGCATCCAACGCTTCATGGGCGACCAGCTCGAAGACGTCGGCATGATCGCGACGGGGCTGATGATCGCCATCGTGCCGGTCATCATCGTCTACGCACTCTTCTCGGAAAAACTCATCCAGGGCATGACCGCGGGGGCCGTGAAATGAACAACAGGACGTCCCGCGACGCCGCGGGCCCGCATCGGAGTCGCTACTAATGGCTGTCGTCACACTCGATCGGCTGACGAAGGTTTATGACAACGTACCCGTACCGGCGGCCGACGCGGTCTCGCTGGAAATCCAGGACGGTGAGTTCATGGTGCTGCTTGGGCCATCCGGCTGTGGCAAGACCACAACTCTGCGCATGGTGGCGGGGTTGGAGTCGATCTCGTCGGGCACGCTGTCGATTGACGGTCGCGTCGTGAATGCCGTCCCGGCCAAAGATCGCGACATCGCCATGGTGTTCCAATCCTACGCGCTGTACCCGCACATGAAGGTGCGCGACAACCTCGCCTTCGGGCTGCGCCGCCGTTCGGTGCCGCGCGCCGAGATTGACCGCCGAGTCGACGACGTGGCGGGTATTCTGGGACTGGCTCCGCTGCTGGACCGTAAGCCGCATGCATTATCGGGAGGACAGAGACAGCGCGTTGCCCTTGGTCGCGCCATCGTCCGCGATCCTAAGGTATTTCTGTTCGACGAGCCGCTATCCAATCTAGACGCCGCGCTGCGCGTATCAACGCGCGGTGAAATCTCAAGCCTGCATCGCCGCCTCGGCGCGACCATGATCTACGTCACGCACGATCAAGTCGAGGCCATGACGATGGGAACGCGGATCTGCATCATGAACGGTGGCAAAGTTGTGCAGGTCGGCCAGCCGTTGGACGTTTACCGCCGCCCCGCTAACACCTTCGTCGCGGGCTTCCTCGGCAATCCGCCAATGAACCTGGCACAAGCCATGATGACGGACGGCGGCGACGGCCGCCGCGTGAAATTCGGCACGGCCACCTTCGACGTGCCGCCCGATCGGATGCCATCGATCCTGGCCGGAACAGAGATCGCGTTCGGTATTCGGCCCGAAAACCTGAGTGAAACTCCACGCGTCGGTCCGACCGCGGCCATCGCCGCCGAGGTGACGCAGATCGAGCCGTTAGGAGCGGAAACTATCGTTGCCGCGCGGCCTGCCGGACTGGACAAGCCGCTGATCGCGCGCATCGGTCCTGACACGAGCATGCGTGTCGGCGAAACACGCACCTTCCATATTGATCTTTCCGCTGCGCACGCCTTCGACGCCAGCGGCGCGGCTCTTCACCCGTGAGCCACGCAACGCACAGGAGAACCTGATAATGGCCGAACCCGCCAAGCTGACCATCCGGCGCGATTTTCCGCGCCCAACCGTTGCCGAGCTAAATCCGTTTCAGGATGCGCCAACAGGTTGGATTGTCGATGCCCAGGGGCGGCGCGGTGCACTGCCGTACTGTATCCGTCCGCTGACAACCGCAACCCGCTTCGTCGGCACTGCGCTGACTGTGCGCACCCGGCCGGTCGATAACCTCGCCCCCTACGCGGCGCTAAAGTTCGCCAAGCCAGGCGACGTATTGGTTGTCGCAGTTGACGGCGACAGCACCGCTTCGGTGCTGGGCGATATTCTCCTCGGCATGGCGAAGAATTGCGGCATTGTTGCTGCCGTGACCGATGGCACCGTGCGCGATATTCAAGGGCTTAACGACGTCGGCATCCCGGTTTTTGCCCAGGCGCTCAATCCCAATTCGCCATTCAAGGATGGCCCTGGAGAAATCGGATTGCCCATCACTCTGGGAGGCGTTGCGATCAATGCTGGAGATCTGATCGTCGGTGATATCGACGGAGTTGTGGTCGTTCCCCGCGGCAGTATCTCGACCGCAGGTGCGGAATTGGCGGCTATTGCCGACAAGGAAGCCAAGATGGACGCGGCCGTAAAATCGGGCGCTAAGATACCGGCGTGGCTGGATCGCGTGCTCGCCTCCGATGGCGTCCGTTACGTCGATTGAGGACATCATGAGCACCAACAGGCCGCGCGTGCTCTATCTCAGTCACGCGCCGGAAGACGTCTATGCCCTGATCCGCGAAGTCGCTGGTGGCGCTTTCGACGTCATAACGCTCGATACCGACGACGATGCGGAACGCTGCGCCGCTATCGCAGACGTCGATGCCGTGATCTGCGCGGCCACGCCACTGCGTAAACATCATCTGGACGCGGCGAAGGCCTTGCGGGTGATCCACCATCAGGGCGTCGGATGGCAGGATACCACCGACTGGCAGGTGATCCGCGACCGTCGCCTGCCGCTGGCGCTGACGCTGGAAGGCACCACCATCGGCGTCGCCGAGCACACCATTCTGTTGATGCTTGCAGCCTGCAAACGCTTATCATTCGCGGACGCCGAGTTGCGCCGCGGGAAGTCGCACGTGAACGCACTGCGCGCGGAGTCGCGTGAGCTCTACGGCAAGTGCATCGGCTA
>JAEYYQ010000079.1 GCA_023428365.1 Pseudomonadota bacterium
GGTCATGTCGGGTTTCGGGCAGCACCATTCAGCACCGTCGATAACGCCCTTTTCGAGCGCCGGCAGAATTTCACCACCGCCCATCGCAACGGCGGCAACGCCGATGTCGCTATAGATCTGTCCAGGACTGCCCGGCGGCATGCGGACACGCAGTTTGCGGAAATCGGCCATGCTGTTGATCGGCGCTTTGAACCAGCCCAAAGCTTCGGGGCCAACCGGCTGCAGGATGAAGCCCTTGACGTTGACCTTCATCTCTTTCCAGAGCTCGTCATAGAGCTCCTTGCCGCCACCGTACTGGAACCAGGCCAGCCACGCGAAGTTGTCGAGGCCCAGGCCCGAGCCCGCGGGCGGGGAGCCGAACAGCGCCGCGGCAGGGTGCTTGCCGGACCAATAGTGCGTCCACGCAAAGCCACCCTCGATCAGGCCTTTATCGACTGCATCGAGGGTATCGTTCACCGCGACCACCGCGCCTGCGGGAAGGACTTCCATTTGCACGGTATTGTTCGTCAGAGCAGCGACGTCCGTCGCAAACTCCTTCAGCATGATAACTTCGTCGGCCGTCGTCGGAATAACCGACTGAATACGGATTTTCACCGTCTTATCCTGAGCAATGGCACCACCGGCAAACGTGGTCACCACTGCCGCAGCGCTTAATGCGCCGGCAAGCCAGCCTTTCAGTGTCATGAGTGCAACCTCCCTAGGTGCAAAGCTCCTTTTGGAGCCATTGGATTTTTCGTTCGGAGTCAGTCGGGTCTTTGGTGCCCGTTTCTTACTTCAAGACGTAACGTCTCATTTTTTTGATATATGGGCAAGCGTGAGTCGCGCTCGAAACGCGCCCTACAGGTGTTTGCGCGACATGTTTGCTGAGAATGTCGAGCTCAATCGGGTTGCTGCTTCGCGCATGGTTGGGACGAACGTCAGCAGATCCTGGAGACTGACGCGCGCTTCCGGTGCCGATACTGCGATGCCGCCAACGACTTGACCGGTTTTGGTAATCACCGGAACCGACACGCAGACGACGCCCTCGATGAACTCGCGATCATCCGTTCCGATACGGGCGCGGGCGACATGATCGAGCGCCTCGTTCAGCATGTTCTGATCGGTCAGCGTGCGTGTGGTGTAGCGGGACAGTGTCATGCCGGCGAGAGCCGAGGCGCGATCCGGCGGCGGGAGCAGAGCCAAAAGCAGCTTGCCAATCGCTGTGCAGTGAGACGGCACGCGACTGCCAGCCTCGAAGCGCAGCCCCAGCGGCCATTTGGCTTCCACGCGGTCGAGATAGATAACATCGGATCCAACCAGGATGCCGAAGTTGCAGGTTTCACCGGTTTTCTCGGATACGGAGCGCAGGATCGCATGCCGCCGGTTGCGCGGTGCAGCAGCAGCCAGCGTCGTCAGCGATAACGAGATCAGGCGCGGGCCTTCCACAAAGCCGCGTCGCATCGCGTCTTTTTCGAGAAATCCCATATCGGTCAGCAGCGTCGTGATGCGATGTGCCGTGGGCTTCGTCAGGCCGCACGCGCGGACGATTTCCGACATCGTCATCGCCTGCTTGGAGGCTGCAACGACCTCCAGGATCGTGAAGGCCTTTCCCATCGCTCCAAGTTGAGTGAGTTCGTTGGGAGCAGACGAGGACAGGCTTCCGCTTTCTGGCCCGCTCGCGTCATTCTGGGCGTCAATTTCGGCCTGCGTGTTTTCCGGCATGTGCAAGACCCCCGGGTTCACAGCTCGATGGACTATGCGGCGTCGCGCCGCCGCAATCAATGGATGTCCGCGGCCCACGTGTTCGGCACCGGGATGTCACATATGCTTGAGTACGGGTTGTTCGTGATACTGCGTACGCGATATATCCTTTGTTCGAAAGTCTTGATCTGCAGAACTGTTGGTTCTAGGATTTCATCCGTTCAGCCTCAATCGCAGGGAATGCCAATGGCAGAGAGTGCCCTATTTTCACCCGCGCAGCTCCGCGGCCTGACGCTCGACAATCGCATCGTCGTGGCTCCGATGTGCCAGTATTCGGCGACCGATGGAACGATGAGCGACTGGCATATGATGCATCTGGGCTCGCTGTCGAATTCCGGCGCCGGTCTTTTGATCCTGGAAGCGACGGGAGTTGAACCGGAAGGCCGGATTTCTCCTGCATGCCCAGGGCTTTACTCGGATGCGAACGAGCAGGCACTGACGCGTGTGGTGAGTGCGTGCAAACAGTTCGGAAAAGCCAAAATCGGCATTCAGCTTGGGCATGCCGGCCGTAAGGGTTCAACCAAACGGCCTTGGGACATGAACGGGCATAACGACCGCCTCGTCGATGGGGCTTGGCAAACCAAAGCGCCATCGGCACTGCCGTTTGCGCCGGGCTGGATCGAGCCGGTCGCTATGACCGAGAAGATGATCGAGGATCTTCTGGAGAAGTTCGTTGCCGCGACGCAGCGTGCGCATCGCGCCGGTGTCGACCTCATCGAAATCCATGGTGCGCACGGCTATCTCCTGAACCAGTTCCTGTCGCCGCTTTCGAACAAGCGGGAGGACCGTTGGGGCGGAAGCCTCGAGAACCGGATGCGGTTGCCGCTTGAGGTTTTCAAAGCAATGCGTGCGGTCTGGCCGGACGAAAGGCCGCTTGGGATTCGCATTTCCGCGGTCGAATGGGTCGAGGGCGGACTGACCATCGAAGAGTCTGTTGAATTGTCCCGCCGGCTCAAAGACCTTGGCTGCGATTTCATGGATGTATCGACCGGCGGCAACGATCCGGCTCAAAAAATCGTTCTTGGCCCTGGCTATCAGGTGCCGTTTGCAGAACGCATCAAGCGCGAGGTCGGCATTCCGGTCATGGCGGTCGGGCTGATTACCGAGCCGGAGCAGGCTGAGGAAATCATCGCGGACGGTAAGGCCGATTTTGTCGCGCTTGCCCGGGCCTTCCTGGACGATCCGCATTGGGGATGGCATGCTGCCTATCGCTTGGGCGTGGTTCCCAACTGTCCGCCCCAATATCTCCGGGCAACTCTCAAGACCTGGCCGCCTGCGCAACGCTACGCCGCGTCGGCCTGACAATCTCCGCATTCCGGGGCCGTATCTCGCAGTCGTCACCACAAACTGCTTGCGGGTGTAGGCCCCGATCGTCTTTAAGGTGCTGAACTCAGCGTGAAAGGCCCAATAATGTACGAAGAACTCAGTCTATACATCGATGGTAAGTTCACCCAGGGTAACAGCGGCGTCACCTCGGACGTCCTCAATCCTTCGAAGGACACGGTCCTCGGCAAGCTGCCTCACGCCAAGAAGCCGGAATTGGATGCCGCTCTCGCTGCAGCCGACAGAAGCTACAAGGAATGGAAGCGGGTTTCGGCATACGAGCGCTCCAAGATCCTGCGTAAAGCGGCCGATCTCCTCCGCGCCCGTTCTGACGACATCGCGAAGGTCCTGACGCAGGAACAAGGTAAGGTCCTGGTCGAAGCGAAAATGGAAGTTCAGGGCGCGGCCGACATCATCGATTGGTTTGCGGAAGAAGGCCGTCGCGCTTATGGCCGCATCATTCCGGCCCGCGCCGACGGTGTGCGCAACATGGTTGTCATGGAGCCGATTGGTCCGGTTGCCGGCTTCGCTCCGTGGAATTTCCCGGTCACGCAGGCGACGCGCAAGATCGCGGCTGCGCTTGCTGCCGGTTGCTCCATCATCATCAAGTGCCCGGAAGAAACGCCTGGCTCGCCGATCGGTCTCGTCCGTTGCTTCCATGACGCGGGCGTGCCGGCTGGTGTGATCAACTTGGTATACGGAACACCGGCTGAGCTGTCGGAGTACCTGATCCCGTCGCCAATCATCCGCAAGGTCTCGTTCACCGGTTCTGTGCCGGTCGGCAAGCATCTCAACGCGCTCGCCGGTGCGCACATGAAGCGCGCAACGATGGAGCTCGGCGGACATTCGCCCGTGCTCGTGTTCGATGACGTCGATACCGAGCAGGTCGCAACGCTGATGGCGGCTCTGAAGTACCGCAACGCCGGTCAGGTTTGCATCTCACCGACGCGCTTCTTCGTGCAGGAAAAGGCGTACGACAAGTTCGTTGCAAAGTTCACGGACATTGCAAAGCGGACCAAGGTCGGCGACGGCCTGGAGGCAGACACGAAGATGGGTCCGCTGGCCAATCCGCGCCGCGTCAACGCCATGGAAATGCTCGTTCAGGATGCTCAGGAAAAAGGTGCCAAAGTCGCGACTGGCGGCAAGCGTATCGGCAACCAGGGCAATTTCTTCGAGCCGACGGTTCTCACCGACCTGCCGGAAACCGCGCGCATCATGAATGAAGAGCCATTCGGCCCGGTCGCTCTGATGCTGCCGTTCAAGGACACCGAGGAGGTGCTGAAGCGCGCCAACAAGCTGCCGTACGGTCTGGCCAGCTATGCCTTCACGCGCAACGCCAAGATTGCAACGCAGGTTGCGGACGTCCTCGATAGCGGCATGGTAACCATCAACCACCAGGGTCTCGCTCTGCCGGAAGTTCCGTTCGGCGGCGTCAAGGACTCGGGCTATGGCCACGAGGGCGGCGCCGAAGGCCTGCAGGTTTACATGACGGCCAAGTTCGTCAGCCACCTGGGCTAATCGAAACCTCAGATGCAATTTGGGGCGGCTTGTAGGAATGCGAGCCGCCCCAATGCTTTTGGGGCATCTGAACCCAAGCCGACACGGAAATTTCGCGCGAGGAGTAGACTACTTCGGCTGCTCGGCGCGCATTGACGCTGCAGCGGCTTTGGCCATGATGGGGTCAGGCATCGAGCCGGGAACCGGAATCGGCGCCCCAGGCTTGGGACCGTAAAGCTGTACCGCGCCCTCGATATCTCCGCGCTGCAAAGTGCGGAAACGCTCCTCATACCGGAAATGCATAAGCTGGCCGGCTGCGTTCGGATGGTCGAGACCGATGGCGTGGCCGATCTCGTGCGCGACAGTGTAGCGAACGTCGTAGGCGGTGAGATTGCCGTCAAATCCGATCTTCCAGCGCTGCTCCGGATTAAGGCAGATGAGCGAGCGCTCGATGCTGCGCACGTCGTGGACGTCGGCATTCTGTTTGTAGGCGACGTTGGCGAAGGCACGTCCCGTCGGTCGAAGCTGGGCGCCGATCAGAATCCCGGCGCGCGCAGGATCGTCCACTTCTGTGAAGGTGATATTGGCAACCGCCTGCCACATATCGAACGCGGCGCGGACTTCCTTCCGGAACGTGTCATGAGCGATGCGTGATTTGCCGAGCAAGCCCTCAACTGGACCAATCGATTCGCAGTTCATCGCGTCGGGGGTTTGCGTGGGAGCCGTCACAAAAGCGTAGGTTACGTTTGCCGCGAGGATTTCGCCTGTCCAGGCAACCCCCCGACCATCGAGTTTCAAAAGACGGAACCCAATTGGTGTCTGCGCGTTGGCACCAACGAATGCAGTCACTGTGACCGCGGCTAAGACGAGGAAAGCCAGAATGGATTTCCTCATGACTTAGCCCCGGAAGTGAGTGCCCGTTCTCCGGTAAGCGCTCGGCTGTTCAGCCGAAGCGCTGACGCTTGTCGCTGCAACATCATGAGCACAGACTAAGGTCTGTGTGGCCTGCCGGTCAATCGGCAGCGACGCGGCGACGCGCGTGTGGCGCGCCGCCGCATTTTTTGCGCAACACGGCCTAGGCGGCCAGACGCTCCATTTCTTCGACGATGGCCCGGCCCATCTCCGTTGTGCTCACCTGGCGCATATTAGGCTGCATGATGTCGCCGGTGCGCAAGCCGCGGGCCAGCGTGGCGGCGATCGCCTGGTCGACGAGATCGGCCTCGCGCTGCATGTCGAACGAGTAACGCAGCGACATGCCGAAGCTGGCGATGCACGCGATCGGATTGGCCTTGCCCTGACCCGCGATGTCGGGTGCCGAGCCATGGACGGGCTCGTAGAGGGCTTTGCGCTTTCCATCACTGTCGGGTGCGCCAAGCGATGCTGACGGCAGCATGCCGAGCGAGCCGGTCATCATCGCCGCTTCATCGGACAGGATATCGCCGAACAGGTTGTCGCAGACGATGACATCGAACTGCTTCGGATTGCGGACAAGCTGCATGGCGCAGTTGTCGGCCAGGATGTGGTTGAGCTCGACGCCCTCGCCGTATTTCTTATGCGCTTCGGTCACGACACGGTTCCAGAGCACGCCTGTCGCCATGACGTTGCGCTTTTCGGCCGAATGCACTTTTCCGCTGCGTTTGCGAGCCAGGTCGAAGGCGACGCGGGCGATGCGCTCGATTTCGGAAGTTGTGTAAACCGTGGTGTCGACCGCGCGCTGTTGGCCGTTTTCGAGCGTCACGATCTCTTTCGGCTCGCCGAAGTAGGTGCCGCCGGTCAGCTCGCGCAGGATGAGGATGTCCAGGCCCTCGACGATCTCGCGC
>JAEYYQ010000083.1 GCA_023428365.1 Pseudomonadota bacterium
ACTTCACGCCAACCGCTTCAAGCGCTGGACGCGTCGCCTGTCCCATCTGCACCTGCCATGGATTGAACTCGCCCCATTGGCCGCGCATCGTCACCAGCATCAGGCATGGCGCACGCATGATGGACGGCAGGCCCAGCGCATTGATGCAGTTCCCGACACCTGACGACTGCATGGCGATCATGGCGCGCTTGCCACCGAGCCATTGCCCGGTGACGATCCCCATGCCTTCCTCCTCGGTCGACAGGGTGACGAGCCGGATCTCTTCCTCATCCTTCACCAGATTGAGCAGCCGCGTCAGGCCACCGTCGGGAATCGTGCAGAGCGTGGCGATCTTGCGCTTCTTCATTTCGCGGTAAACCGCGTCTGACCAATGGCTTTCAGCCGTCATGAGCCGTTTCCTTTAGTAGCGAGCTCCCATGACTTTCTATCCGAGACCTGGACGGACGGAGCAAGCATTTTCGGCTCGTGAACGTGCATGCCACCGATACGCAGCCAGGGGTGGACGCATCCAGCCCGCTCCTGCCAATATCCGGTAAATGTCTAGGGAGCAGATAATAAATGAAACCGACCATACTAACCTGCGCGGTGACTGGCACCTTTCCAACGCGCGAGCAAAATCCAAATCTGCCGGTCACACCCGCCGAGATCGCCGATCAGTGTATCGGCGCGGCCAAGGCGGGTGCCGCGGTCTGCCATATCCACGTTCGCGATCCGGCGACAGGCAAGCCCAGCATGAAGCTCGAATATTATCGGGAGGTCGTGCAGCGGCTGCGCTCGTCCGGCACGGATATGCTCATTAATCTGACGACCGGACCCGGCGGCCGCTTCGTGCCAAGCGATGACGATCCCAGCAAGGCCGGCCCAGGCTCCGCACTGACGACGCCCGAAATCCGCACCGAGCATATCGTCGAGCTGAAGCCGGATCTGTGCAGCCTTGATCTCAACACCATGTGGTTTGGCGGCGGCGCCGTGATCAACACGCCGCGCAATATCCGTATCATGGCCGAGCGGATGTATGCGGCCGGGGTGAAACCCGAACTCGAAGTCTTCGACACCGGCGACTTCATGCTGGCCAATGATCTATTCACCGACGGTACGTTGAAGTCGCCCGCACTCTTCCAGATCGTGACCGGCATCAAGTACGGCATGGCCGCCACGCCGGAGAACATGTGCTACGCGAAATCGCTGCTGCCGAAGGATTGCGAATGGGCCGCATTCGGCGCCGGCCGCCTCGCCTTTCCGATGCTCGCGCAAGCCTTCATTCTCGGCGGGCACTGCCGGATCGGCATGGAGGATACGCTCTACCTCGCAAAAGGTCAGCCCGCGCCGCACAATGCCGCGCTGGTGGAACGAGCCGTCCGCATCATTGAAAACCTGGGCGGCAAACTGGCGAGTGTCAACGAAGCGCGCCAGATCCTTGGGTTGAAGGTAGGCTAAAAGTCACCGTCGTACGGTGCTGATTGGTCTCCCGGCTGAAGCACAATCGCGTCAGACCGGGAGAAACCGTCGTAAGATCAACTTGCAGGCTGATCGAAGAACCTGTTCGGCCGGAGGAAGAACGACAGCACCATCGCGCCATCAGGCGAATGCGCCACGTGACGGCTGCCGGGTGGCCGCCAGACATAATTGCCCGCGGTCGCAACGCCCTCCCCGTCGGCCAGGCTGCCTTCGAGAACGTAGCTCTGTTCGATGTCCACGTGCTCGTGATCCGGCAGTACGGCCCCGGGCGCAAGCCGCGTCAGCGCGGTCAAAAGCCCGGTGTCCTTGTCCTCCATGAGCACCTTGATGTCGACGCCCGGAAATCGCGTCGGCGCCCACGGCAAATCATCAACGGGGACATAGCGTGACGCGAGGGCCGACAGGCCCTCGTGATTTTTCGCATTCGGAGTCGTTATGGCCATTGCGGTTTCCTCCACCTTGTTTTTCAGACCGCTAAACGACAGATGCCTTTCGCCGGCGTTACGGCTTCTCGAGCAATCCGCGTCCGGCGAGATTGCGCATCAGATCACCCACCCCGAATGTCCACGCCGGTGCCTGGTCCGACGTCGTCATGCGGTTGGTCAGGCTGCCGAGCTCCGTCGACTGGATCGTGACGATATCGCCGACCTTGTGCGTAAAGCCCTGGCCCTTGTCGCCGCGATCCTCCGTTGGGGCAAACATCGTGCCGAGATAAAGCACCGCGCCGTCCGGATACTGGTGCGTCTTGCCGATCATTTCCGACGCGAGGTCGGCCGGATCACGGGCGATCTCGGACATGCTCGATTTGCCGGACAACTTGAAGCCGTCCGTGCCCTCGACGGTGAGGTTCACATCCATGCGGCGCACGGTGTCGAGATCGAACGTCCCGTCGAAAAAGCGGATGAACGGCCCAATGGTGGCGCTGGCGTTGTTGTCCTTCGCCTTGGACAGCAGCAGCGCCGAGCGGCCTTCGAAATCGCGCAGGTTGACGTCGTTGCCGAGCGTCGCGCCGACGATCTTGCCCTTTGACGTGATCACGAGCACGACTTCCGGCTCGGGATTGTTCCAGGTCGAACGCGGATGAAGACCCGCATCCATGCCGTGACCGACACCCGACATCGGCTGCGCCTTGGTGAAGATCTCAGCGTCCTCGCCGATGCCGACTTCGAGATATTGCGACCACGCGCCTTGCGCGATCAGCACCTTCTTCAATTCCAAAGCCTCGGGTGAGCCCGGCTTGAGGCTGCGCAAATCACCGCCGAGCTGCTTTTGCACCTGCGCCCGGATCGCTTCCGCCTTCTCGGGGGCGCCCTTGGCCTGCTCCTCGATGACCCGTTCCAGCAGCGAACGGGCAAACGTCACACCGGCGGCCTTGATGGCCTGAAGATCGATCGGCGCCAGCAACCACGGCTTGCCGCTATTGCGACCGGCCTCGGGCGTATTCGCGAGGATGTCGGCCAGCGTTCCGATGCGCTCACCGCGACTTGAACGAACGATATCGGCAGCATTCTGCATCTCGCACAGATCGCGCATCGTCGGCGCATGCTGGCTGATATCGAAGACCCCATCCTGACGGATCGCCACAACGGACGGTCCCTTCAAATCCGGACGCCAGACGCGCCCTGCGAGCGCCCCGGCCGTGCCATCACGCGGCAACGTTACCTGCTCCGACATCCGGTCTTGCATTGTCAGTCTTTCCTCCGTGGTGTTCTGAGCGGTGCGCCCAGCGGGTCTGCCTCATATCGGCCGTGACCCGCGTTTGACTTTGCGATAAGCTGTTACGTATACATTATTAAAGCCATGATCGACCGCGCACATCGTAGGTTGTCCTGCCGGATTGTGCAAAGTCGGAAGCTGGCCTGGAAACGCACTCAATGGAGTTCTTAGAATGCCCTCGAACGCGCTGCAGATTGCCGTATTCGCCGGTGACGGCATCGGGCCCGAGGTCATCTCACCTTCAGTAGAAATACTCAAGCTGCTCGAATCTCGCGTGGGGGACTTCCACCTCCAGTTCACCGACTATCCGGTCGGCGCCGGCTGCTATCTGGAAACCGGCAAGGACATCTCCGACGAGTCGTTCGAGGCCGCACGCGCCGCTGACGCTATCCTTCTTGGTGCCATCGGTCTGCCCAGCGTCCGCTTTCCGGACGGCACCGAGATCCGGCCGCATCTGAGAATGCGCGACGAATTCGGCCTTTACGCTGGCGTGCGGCCCGTCAAAGCCTATGCCAACACGCCTCGCCGGCTTCTCGATGAGCGGGCCGCCAACATCGACCTGATCGTTTTGCGCGAGTCCACGGAAGGACTGTTCTTCACGCAGGGAAAAGGCGAAGTCAGCCACACGGAAGCGCGTGAGACGCTGCGCATTACCCGCGCCACCAGCGAGAAGCTGTTCGACGCAGCGTTCAAACTGGCCCGTCAGCGCAAGGCGCGCGGCGGCAAGGGGCGCGTCACCTGCGTCGACAAATCCAACGTGTTCCGCGCGTTTGCCTTCTTCCGCGAGATCTTCACGGAGCGCGCGGCGCTCTATCCCGATATCGAAGCCACTTATGCCTACGTCGACGCCATGGCGCTCGATCTCATCCGCAAGCCGTGGGACTACGACGTGCTGGTGATGGAGAATATGTTCGGCGACATTCTCTCCGATCTTGGCGGCGGACTTGTTGGTGGCATGGGCATGGCCTCATGCGCCGAGATTGGCGACAATCACGCACTGTTCCAGCCTGCCCACGGCACCGCCCCCGATATCGCGGGACAAGGTAAGGCAAATCCGCTCGCTACCTTCCTGTCCGCAGCCCTGATGCTCGACTGGCTCGGAGAGCGTCATGGCAATCCGCAGCTGACAGCCGCTGCAGGTATCCTCAACTCTGCCGTTGAAACCGCCTTCGCCAAGGGGCGGCTGCGTCCCATGGAATTTGGTGGCGATCAGGGATCGAAGGAGGTTACCCAGGAAGTCATCGCCGCCATCGAGCATATCGTCAGCTCCAGGCCGCGGAAATCCTAACCAGCAAAGACCATGCCCAAAGCCAATCGTTCGGATTCAACCGCTGAAGTGGCAGCCGATAATCTCGAGATCCTCGACCGGCTGCCGCAAACTCAGCGCGCGTATCGCGAGATCAGGCGGCGCATTCTCGACAACGATATGCCGCCCAACGCTCAGTATCTCGAACAGGAGCTGGCCGACGCACTGGGTATGAGCCGAACCCCGGTACGCGAGGCACTGATCCGGCTGAGCGATGAGCGGCTGGTCGAAGTGCGGCCGCGTCACGGCGCGCGCGTGCTTCCGGTGTCGGTTGATGACATGCGTGAGATCTATGAGCTGATGACGGAGCTCGAAGCGCTCGCCGCTCGTATCGTCGCCGAGCGCGGCCTGACGCGCGAGGAGCTTCGCGAGATCGAACGCAGTGTCAAAGATATGAATGCCGCGCTGGAACGGGACGATCTTCTCGACTGGGCAAGGCACGACGAGCTGTTCCACACGCTGCTTGTCGACCTCGCCGGCAATTCCCGCATGAGCCAGGTGGTTGCGACGTTCCGTGATCAAGCCTATCGCGCACGCATGCAGACATTGAAACTGCGACCCAAGCCGGTGGAATCAAATCGAGATCACGCCGAATTGGTCGAGGCCATTCGCAATCGCGACGCCGAGCATGCCGCCACCATCCACCGCCGCCATCGCCAGAAGGCAGCGACCATGCTGTTGCAGCTTCTCGCGCGCTGCGGCAGCGAAGGGCTTTAAGCCGAAACCTTACCCGCCGACCGTCATCCGGGCTTTATGCCCGAGATCCAGTTCTCCGCGGACGTTGGGCATGATCTCGGCGACAAGCGCAACAATCAGCGTCATATCTCAGCACAGAACGTTTCCGCCTTACTCAGAACCGCTCTGTTGTCATCCCGGCATTTCGCGTGAGCTAAATATCCGGGACCCAGGTGGCATTTCCTAATCCCTGGGTCCCGGCTCTCCGCTTCGCTCCGGCCGGGATGACAAACGGATGGTGCGATCTCAATCGAAAAGGTTTCAGGCCTAGTCCGTCTGACGTTCCATCGCGGCCAACCGCTCGCGATGCTCGGTCACGAACGCCGCAAAACGTCCCGCGGCGATGGCTTTGCGCATCGCTGCCATCAGCTCCTGATAGAACCAGATGTTGGCCCATGACAGCAGCATCGCGCCGAGATACTCGCCCGATTTGATGAGGTGGTGCAGATAAGCGCGCGAGTAATCACGCGCCGCAGGGCACGCGCTTTGCTCATCAAGTGGACGCAAATCCTCGGCATGACGGGCGTTGCGAATGTTCACGCGCCCACCCCAGGTGAATGCCAGACCATGCCGCCCGGACCGCGTCGGCATCACGCAATCGAACATATCGATACCACGCGCGACAGCCTCCATCAGATCGGTCGGCGTACCAACGCCCATGAGGTAACGCGGTTTGCCCGCCGGCAGATGCGGAACGGTGTGTTCCAGGGTCTGCAACATCATCTCCTGGCCTTCTCCGACAGCCAGTCCGCCGATTGAATAGCCCGGCAAGTCCATCGCCACGAGCGCATCGGCTGAACGCTTCCGCAAATCCGGATACACGCCGCCCTGTACGATGCCGAACAACGCCTGCCCCGGCTTGCTCATATCGGCAAACGCGATCTTGCAGCGCTCGGCCCAGCGCAGCGACAGCTCCATCGCCCGCCTCGCCTCGTCTTCGCCCGCCGGATACGAAATGCACTCGTCGAGTTGCATCTGAATGTCGCTTCCGAGCAGGCATTGGATTTCAACCGCGCGCTCCGGCGTCAGCATGTGCCGCGAGCCGTCGATATGCGACTGGAACGCGACGCCCTCCTCGGTCAGCTTGCGCAATCCGGCGAGCGACATGATCTGGAAACCGCCGGAGTCGGTGAGGATCGGCCCCTGCCAACGCATGAAGCCGTGCAGCCCTCCGAGCCGCGCCATACGTTCCGCACCCGGCCGCAGCATCAAATGATAGGTGTTTGCGAGAACGATATCCGCGCCCGCTTCCTTCACCTGCTCCGGATAGAGCGCCTTCACCGTCGCCACTGTACCGACAGGCATGAAGGCCGGCGTGCGGATCATGCCGCGCGGCGTCGTGATTTCGCCAAGACGCGCGCCAGCATCCTCGGCAATCAGCCGATAACCGAACGTATTGCTCATGCCGTCCACACGCTCTTACTGTCATCCCGGCCATAGCGCGTCAGCGCGGAGAGCCGGGACCCAGAATTCGAATGCCGGAGTATCTGGTTCTGGGTCCCGGCTCGCGCTGCGCGCGTCCGGGATGACACGTTTTTTAGACGTCCCGTCATGCCCCTGCCTCCTTCGCCGGAAACAGCAGAGATGCGTCACCGTAGGAATAAAACCGATAGCCGCTCGCAATCGCATGCGCATAGGCGCGCTGCATCAGCGGCAATCCAGCAAATGCCGACACCAGCATGAACAGCGTCGAGCGTGGCAGGTGGAAGTTGGTCATCAGAATGTC
>JAEYYQ010000096.1 GCA_023428365.1 Pseudomonadota bacterium
CGAGCATCTGCATCTGCTTGGTCCACTCGGCGATGCTGTCCTGGATCAATTTCGGATCCGTGAAGGCCGGTAGCTTGACGGTCAAACCCAGGAACGGCGCACGCATGCCCGAGGCGAGATCCGTCTGCCCCCAATCCATCCAGCTTTCGACCTGGGCGCGCTGCGTGATATCGGTTGGCAGCAAATCGGTACGACCATGCTTGCTGGCCAGATAGCGGCAGATTGCGTGGCTTTCGCGCAGGATCGTTCCCTCATCGTCGACGACGGGAACGACCGCGAAGTGGTTGAGCTTCAGGAACTCCGGCTCCGATGTCGGACGGAAGCCACGTCCCCAGTCGTCGCGCGAATAGGGAAGGCCAATCTCATCGACGGTCCATAGGACCTTGCGCACGTTGATGGAATTGGCGCGGCCGTAAATCTTCAGCATGTTGTTGTTTCCTCCAGGGCTCAGGGAAGCAGAACAGTCGATCCGGTGGTCTTGCGAGCTTCCAGATCGCGATGCGCCTGAGCCGTCTCCTTCAGTGGGTAGGTCTGATTGACGTTGATCTTGACGATTCCACGGCTCACCACGTCGAACAGATCGTTGGCGTTGGCCACTAGGTCTTCGCGCTTTGCCGTGTAAGTCATCAGCGTCGGCCGGGTGGCGTAGAGTGATCCCTTTGCCGCCAGAATGCCGATATCCATGCCAGTGATAGCGCCGGACGCGTTGCCGAAGCTGACCCACAGGCTGCGAGGTTTGAGGCAGTCCAGCGAGCCCGGATAGGTGTCCTTGCCGATCGAGTCATAGACGACGTCGACGCCCTGTCCGCTGGTTAGTTCTTTGGTTCGCTTGACGAAATCTTCGGTTTTGTAATTGATGACATGCGTGCAACCGGCATCGGTGGCGAGCTTCGCCTTCTCGGCCGAACTCGTCGTGCCGATGATCGTGGCGCCCAGATGTTTGGCCCACTGACAGGCAATGAGACCGATGCCGCCAGCAGCGGCATGCAGCAGCATGGTCGTGCCGGGGCCGACCTTATAGGTCTCCTTCAGCAGATAGCGGACGGTCATGCCCTGCAGCATCATGGCCGCTGCCGTCTTGTCGTCGATGCTATCGGGGATTTTCACAACATTGGCAGCCGGGATCAGGCGCTCTTCAGAATAGCTGCCGATCGGGCTGGCGTAGGCGACGCGATCGCCGACCTTGAGGTCGCTAACGCCCGAGCCCACAGCGATGACGACACCCGCGCCTTCCATGCCGATGGTGGCCGGCAATGGAATTTTGTAAAGCCCGGAGCGGTGATAGGTATCGATGTAATTCAGTCCGATGGCGTTGTGCTTCAAGCGCACCTGCCCCTCGCCGGGGCTGGCAACATCGACGGCTTCCCATTTCAAAACTTCAGGCCCGCCAGTCTCGTGGATTCGGATTGCATGCACCATGGCTCGTTTCCTCGTGAGTAGGCCGCCTTAAGCGTGCGCTCAGGTGTTTGCGTCGGACGGGCGATGCTGTATCGATGGCGCGCAACCGCGCCACATCGCCGCCATTCCTGGGTTCTATGGGCTCGGCGGGATCTTCACAAGAGGGCGAAGCATGATCTCGATGTTGGCCGCGCGCCAAGTGCTGTGCTGCCTGGCGGCTCTTGGAGCCGTCGTCGGCGTGGCCGCGTGTACTGGCGGTCTCGACGCGGATGCGCCGCCGGTCGGGCTGTCGTGCGTCGACGATTCCAAGCATTGCATCGATCAGCGCGGCGCGGCGCTGCATGCCATTATGAGCGATAAGCAGCGCAACTGGGTGCGCGAGACCCCGACGCCGGCAGCCTATGCCTCGGGTGTCCGATTATTTGCGTTCAAGACTCGCAAACGGGAGCTGTCCTGTGATGAGCTTGCGATTGGCCGCCGCGAAGCCGACAGTGCGGCGGCGACGTTGCGTGGTCCTGGTTCCAACCAGCTCAGCCCTGCCCAGGTCTCGCGTGGCATGATGCTCGGCGCAGAAGTTTCGCGCGAGTTGGCTGCTGAAATGAAACGTCGCTGCAAAGCATAAAGCGAGTCCGTCATGAATTCCCCTACCCGCAGGCCGGCAGCACGTCAGGATTGGGCCGCGCTCGCCCGGCGCGCGATGCAAACGGACGACCTGATGGGCGCGCGCGCCGCCTATGCGGAGGCGGTTCGCCACGACCGGCGCAATGTGCAACTGCATTTCGAGTATGCGGCCGTGCTCGCCGCGCTTGGCGAAATCGAGGAAGCGACTGTCGAGCTTAGTCAGGTGTTGCGCCTGATGCCGGACCACGACGATGCCGCGCGGCGGCTGTCTCGGCTTCTCGGCAGGTTCGTTATCGAGGATGCGAGCCGGCTGGAGCCGTTCGGCCTCAAAGCGGCGCTCGGATACGACGTTGCCGATGCTCAGCCGGTAGCGGAAGCCGCCCTCAAGCATCTGGTTGCGACGTCTCAGGAGTTTCGCGACGCTGTCATAGCCGCTTCGACAGAGGCGGCGGCCGATGTTGCCCGTAAGCTGATCGTCAATCGGACGTCGGATATCCTGAAATCGGATTTGTTGCTGACCGCTCTGCAGCGCAGCGTTGTCATGGAGGCCGCGCTAGAGCGGGCGTTCACGGTGTTGCGGCGGGCGCTTCTCCTCGATGTCGCTCCGGGACGCTTCGAGGATCGTGCGCTCACGGCCTTTGCGCTGGCTCTTCTGACGCAATGCCGCAACAACGACTACGCCTGGGCTGAAACCGACGAAGAGCTTCAGGCGCTGGAGCAGATCAAGCTCGACAAAACGGCTTTGTTTGCAGGTAATCTTGGGGCCGGGCGGCAGCTCATCATGCTGCTGCTCTATCGTCCGATGGAGAGCATTCTTTCTCCGGATGATCTGGAGGCCAGTCGCGGTATCAAGCCAAAGCCATTGCGCGACGTGGTCGTCGCCGAGTTGGAGCGGCGTGCTGCCGAGCAAGCCGCGAAGAACGCTTTGCCGCGTCTCGTTCCGCTGTCTGACGAAACCTCGCTCCGCGTTGCGTCTCAGTACGAGGCAAGTCCCTATCCTCGTTGGCAAAGCCTCCATGCCACGCAAGTCCCGGCAATGAAGAACGTGCTCTCGCGCTTCGTCGACCGTTCGCGCCTGTCGTTCATGGATGGCCCGTTCGACGTCCTGATCGCGGGCGCGGGCACCGGAAAGCAGGCGTTGCAGGCGTCATATGTTTATGGCCCGAAAGCCAAGCTGCTCGCGACGGATATCTCGGCAGCCAGTCTCGGTTATGCGGCCAGCGCCGCCACGCGGCTTGGTGTTTCGAATGTTGAGTTTCTCGTTGCCGACATCCTCGACCTCGATCGGTTGGACCGCTCGTTCGATATCATCGAATGTGTTGGCGTGCTCCATCACATGGCCGATCCGTGGGAGGGCTGGCGCAAGCTGCTGGGTCGGCTGAAGCCCGGCGGGCTGATGTACATCGGCTTGTACAGTTCAACTTCGCGCAGCAATATCCGTGATCTGCGCGCCGCTGCTGACCATCCCGGTGCAGGGTGCGATGATCGTACCGCACGCGCCTATCGCGCTGATCTACTCGCACGGCCGGACGGAACACCTGGCTCCGAGCTGAAAATTTCCCGCGATTTCTACGCGCTCAATGAATTCCGTGACCTGCTGCTGCACGAAAGCGAACAGCACGTCTCGATTGCCGATATCAGCAAGTTCCTCGATGCCAATGGCCTTGCGTTCCGCGGCTTTACGCTTGATCCGTCGGTGAGCAACGCATTTGCTGAGCAACATCCCGGCGATGTCTGGCCCGGCAGCCTTGCTGCCTGGGCGGAGTACGAGTGGGCTTACCCGAGGACATTCGACGGCATGTATCGGTTCTGGTGCGAGCGTTTGCCTGACAACGGCCGTTCCTCCTCGTAATCGAGGCTTGTAACAAAGGCCGAACGTACTTAGCTCAACGCTGGCAATCAGGGGGAAGGACCAGGGCACGCTGATGGAGATGTTTTCGCAGTACGCAGATGCGGTCCTGGAATTCACGAAGAACAATCAGGGTTGGATCATTCCGGTCGTCTTCGCTTTCGCATTCGCGGAAAGTCTTGCCTTCCTGTCTTTGGTCGTTCCCTCGACAGTCATCCTGGTTGGAATCTCCGGACTTCTGGGGGCGAGCGGCGTCAGCTTCTGGCCCGTATGGCTTGCCGCCGGTATCGGCGGATCGCTCGGATATGCGCTGTCCTACTGGATCGGCCTGTACTTCAAGGACTCCATCCATACGATGTGGCCGTTCACGAAGTACCCGCAGATGATCCCCAAGGGACAGCAGTTCTTCGACAAGTATGGCGTTTTCGGCGTGTTCTTGGGGCACTTTTTCGGGCCGGTGCGTGCCGTGATCCCGGTGGTTGCGGGGATGTATGCGATGAAGCAGATCCCGTTTCAGATCGCCAATGTCAGCTCGGCGTTCCTGTGGGCTGCGGGCGTCATGGGGCCTGCTGCGTTCGGGATGCAGTGGTTCCTCGGCAGTAATTGAACGCAAGAGCTGTTAACACGGCTGCACTATCATCTCACTGACACGTCTGCGCTGAATAACGCGGCTTCGGTTGCGGGGCTCCAAAGGGGCACGAGATGCTCGAGACGTTATCGCAGTGGTGGGATTTCGCGCTGGTTTTCGTCCAGCAGAATGGGCACCTGACAGCCCCCGTCGTATTTGCATTGGGCTTTGCGGAAAGCATCGCCCTTGTTTCGTTGTTTGTCCCTTCAACGTTCCTGTTTCTCGGGATTGGTGCGGTTTACAGCGCTTCCGGGGGAGAGTTTTGGCCCATCTGGCTGGCGGGAGCCACCGGCGCGGCGATCGGAGATTGCCTATCGTATGGCCTCGGCCGGTACTTCAAGAACGACGTTCGCCGGATCTGGCCGATCTCCAAGTATCCGGCACTCATTCCTCGCGGCCAAGTTCTGTTCGAGCGTTGGGGTGTCCTCAGTATCATCATCGGCAAGTTCGTCGGCGGGCTGCGACCGTTCGTGCCGGTAGTGGCGGGGATGCTTACCATGCCAGTCGGACTGTTTCTGCTCGGCAGCGTGGTGTCGTCCCTGCTTTGGGCAGGTGTTTTCCTGGCGCCCGGCTTCGGTGTTTCATTTCTGATGAACTAGCGGCCGCCCGTACGCTTGCCACCGGGGCCTCCTTAGCATAAACCGTCGCGACCCGGTCGCCATCATGCGTCCGACCTCAACAACACGAGATGCCGGAGCACCCCGATGTCGAAACGTTCGGCCAGAAACGTCGAGACCCAGAAGAAGAAGGCCAGCCGCGTGATTCCGCGCGCCAAGGTAACGCGCGTGCAGGGGAATACCCCCGCAGTCCGCAAGCGCCTCAAGAAGCTGTCCGGCATCGCCCGTGGCGCCGCCAAGGCCGCCGAATAAACCTTATCGCGTTTCGTCGGCAGCCCGGTGATAGACGTCGCCTGAACGGATGATGTCGTCCTCGCCGAGATAGCTGCCGATCTGTACTTCGATCAGCTCCAGCGGCACGCGACCCGGGTTTTCCAGGCGGTGCCACTGCGTGGCGACGATGTAGACGCTCTCGTTTTCGCGCACCAGCGTTTCGCTGTCTCCTACGGTCACCTTTGCGGTTCCGTGGACGACGACCCAGTGCTCCGATCTATGGTGGTGCATCTGCAAGGAAAGTGTGCCGCCAGGATTGACGTGCAGCAGCTTCACCTGGAAGCGCGGCCCGATCGATAGGGTCTCGAAGTAGCCCCACGGGCGATAGTTCCGCAGGTGCTGTTCATGCTCCTTGCGGCCGCTGGCTTTCAGTTGGCCGACGATCTTCGAGACGTCCTGAGCGCGTGAACGGTCGGCCACGAGCAACGCGTCCGGCGTGTCGACGATAACCAGATTGTCGACGCCGAGTGTCGCGACCAGCGACTTGTCACTATGGACGTAGCATCCCGAAGTGTCCTCCAGGATTGCTTCAGCCCCGGCATAATTGCCCTGGGCGTCATGCGGCGCCAGTTCCCACAGCGATGACCACGAACCGACATCGTTCCATCCGATGTCGACGGGAATCATCGCCGCCTTGTCGGTCTTCTCCATCACCGCGTAATCGATGGAAATGCTGGGTGAGGACGCGAACGCTTCGCGATCGAGCCTTAGAAATCCGAGATCGACGGTCGCTTTGTCGAGAGCTCCCCGCGCGGCTTCCAGGATTGTCGGAGCATGTTGAGCCAGCTCATCGAGGAACGTGCGAGCGTGAAGGACGAAGATTCCGCTGTTCCAAAAGTAGCTGCCATCGTCGATGTATCGCTGAGCGAGTGCGGCGTCTGGCTTCTCGGTGAAGGCTTCAACCCTGAAAGCGCCCTCGAAGCCGTCGAGCGATTGTCCACGCTTGATATAGCCGTAGCCGGTGTGGGCTTCCGCAGGCTGGATCCCGAACAGCACCAGGCGGCCGGACGCTGCGACGTCACTTGCGCGGCGCACGGCTGAAAGAAAACGCGCTTCGTCGCCGATGACGTGGTCGGACGGCATGACCAGCAGGACAGCGTCAGCATCCTCGCTGAGAGCGCTCAAGGCTCCGACGGCAACGGCTGCAGCCGTATTGCGCGCGACCGGCTCGAGAATGAGAGCGCGCGCCGTTAGGTCTGCACGCTCCAGGCACTCATTGATCAGGAAGCGATGATCGCTGTTGCACAATATCGTTGGGCCGGCAAAATCCGCTTCCGGCTTCAGGCGCATCAGAGTCCTGCCGAGCAAATTCTCGCCGTCCCCGTTGAAGCGGATGAATTGCTTGGGATACATGGCGCGCGACAACGGCCATAGGCGTGTGCCGGAACCACCGGACAGGATCACCGGGAACAGTCCGCTCATCGACACTCCTTACGCCCACGGCCTTCGTCCGTCCGGAGCGGATGCCTGACCGGTACGCTGCCGCAGTCTTGCTGGTTTCAATCTACCAACGCGCCCGAGCACTCTCAAGGCGCGTCGTTTTTGTATATCGAAGGATCGTTACTGCTCCGGCACTAAGCCGATCAGCGCCGATGCATCAGCCGGTCGCGCAGCGAGCGCAACGCATCGGCCGCCTGTTGGCTGGTCTCGCTAACGGGTGGCGGCGGCGGAGGAACGCCGCGAACGGACGGTTGCGCGCGGGGGGCACCCGCAGCCGGTTCCTGACGCATGGACCCGTCGAAGCGGCGGTTCTGCTTCGGTTGGGCCAGGCGAGAGCCGTCTGCTGAATGAGGGTCGATATGACCCTGGCTTTGCACGTCCTCTTGGCTGCTATGTATCGCAAGGGAATCTGCCAGCATCGACAGGTTCTGGCCGGCGTCGGCGCTCGCCCCGGAGGCCCGCCAGCGCTCGACGATGATGTCGAGGAAGCCTTCGTCACCCACGGAATGCTGCCACTTCTCGCTGAAGCGCGCGGTCGAGCTGCGCGGCAGTGCAGTCTTCGGCAGTTCATCGAACTTGATACGCACGGGCAATGTCACGCCGTCGCCGAACGCAATCGCTTCGCGCTGACCGAGGGCCGGCAGGAATTCGAGAAGGCCAGAGCCGGTGTCAGATACCGCGGACTGGACGATCTGCTGGTCGCGATCATTCGACATGCGCAGCGCAAAGACGGTGTTGCACTGGGACAGGATGGTCGGATCAATCTCGGCTGGCCGCTGGGTCACGATGCACAAGGAGGCGCCGTACTTGCGGCCTTCCTTGGCGATCTTGGCGATGGCGCGCTTGCACGGTTCGAACCCCATGTTCGGGTTGGCCG
>JAEYYQ010000128.1 GCA_023428365.1 Pseudomonadota bacterium
ACGTTATGGACGACGGCACAGTTCATCGACGCGCCGTCGTCTGCTCACAGTGCTGTATCCGCGGGCCCAACCGAGCCTAGATATCGGCGGCTGTTGTGCGCCGCACATGCACGTCCTTGCGCTTGACGACATCCGGCTGCAAGGCCGTCCCAACGCCCGGTCCCGGCGGCACCGTAATCTCGCCTTTCACGATGGGTGGCAGCTCGGTCACGAAACGGTGGTACCAGCCGTAGTAGAAGGCACGCACGACCTCTTGCACCCAGCAATTGCGGGTGTGCAGCGCAAGATGCGTCGAGACCGTCAGCACCACAGGCCCGGTGCAGTCATGGAAGGCGACCGGCACGTGGTAGCTTTCGGCCATGTTCCCAACCTTTCGCGCCTCCGACAGCCCGCCGCACCACGACAGATCCATGATCACCATGGACAAAGCTTCCAGCTCCAGAAGCTGACGGAAGTCGGCCCGCGACCCTCGTGTCTCGCCGACGGCAACGGGACAGCGCGTGGACCTTGCCACCTCGCCGATCGACGCCAGATGATCCATGAACACCGGATCCTCGACCCACATCGGCGACAGTGGCTCCAACGCACGGGCGATCTTCACCGCCATCGGCCGGCTCCACATCGAGTGAAGCTCCGCTGCGATCTCCATCTTGTCGCCGACGGCCTTGCGGATTTTCTCGAACGGCTCCAGGCCGCGCTTGAGATCCTCGGCGCCGATCCACTGCCCGGATGAAGCCTCGGCCGCGTAGTCGAACGGCCAGATCTTCATCGCCGTGATGTCCATTTCCAGAAGGGAATGGACCAGCTCGTCGGCATTGTTCAGGAACGCGTCGAGGTCTTCATACTGCCCGCGCGTCGCGGTGAGACCGAAGTTGTCAGTCCCCTGTGTCGGACGGGTCTGGACGTATGAATAGCCTGCACACGTGTTGTAGACACGTATCTTTTCCCGGACTCGCCCGCCAAGCAGATCGCACAACGGCAGCCCCGCCGATTGCCCAAGGATATCCCAGAGCGCGATATCGATGGCCGCCCGCCCGCGCATTTCAGCGCTCGACCCGACAAAGCCGATGTAACCGATCAGGTTGTTCTGATGCGCCTCAACATTACGCGGATCGCGTCCGATGAGCTTCGGAGCTATGAGCTGATGAATGTGGGCTTCCGCAGCGGCAGGGCCATAGAATGTCTCGCCGAGCCCGACCAAGCCCTCATCGGTGTGCAACTGCACCCACAGGATATTGGGAAACTCATCGACCCGGATGGTTTCAATTGCCGTGACTTTCATGACCACCCTCTCAATCCACGTACCGTACGCGGTCAGACTTCAGCAGCTCCGCGATATTGGGACGGGTTGCCATCTTCTTCTCACGTACATCGGCGATCACCGCGGCTTCCGCATTCCGGATCGCCTCGACACGCGCAATGACCTCGTCAAGCTTCGCCTGCGGGATGACGACGACGCCATCCCGGTCTCCGACGATCACATCCCCCGGCTGCACGGCTACGCCACCGGCGACGATCGGATGTCCTACCCGGCCAGGACCGCTCCTGACACATGAGTTGGGCGTGATACCGCGCGAGAACACCGGTAGCCCTGCCTCGACGATGCCCGCGCTGTCACGCGCCATGCCGTCGATCACGATGGCCTGGATACCGGCATTGGCGGCCATCATGGAGACAATATCGCCGCACACAGCGGTGGACATGAAGCCGTCGGACGCCGAGATGACGACATCACCCGCCTGCGCCAACGCCACCGCCGCCATGATCGCAAGATTGTCGCCCGGCCCGGTCTCGCAGGTCAACGCCGTGCCGACGAACTGCGCCGTGGAGGAATCGACCGGCTTGATCGCCGCGTCCAGCGCACCACGACCGTTCATGGCGTCAGCAACGTGGCCGGTCTGGGCCCCCTTCAGTTTTTCCAGCTTGTCAGCTGCCGGGCGCGGAAATGACTTCCGGATGACGAGCAGCGGCGGATCTTCGAGCATGCGTTTCCTCAATGTGCGTTTCTTGGCTGCGGCGCTAGTTCCCTGGACAGTGACGCGGAAACGCGTCACGACGCAAGTGGACCTTGGCGGCGACTCTTGCGTGCGCTCATGATAGGTATAAGTAAACCGGCCTCCCGCCCCTCCACGTCCCACCGGGAATCCGCGCCGTGCCCCTGATTATGATTTTCCCGCTTTACCTTCCCGTCGCCGGCATGGCGATCGATGGCTCGCTTTTGCTCGCCATGGGACTGGCCGTCGGCATTCTTTCAGGGATGTTTGGGATCGGCGGCGGCTTCATCACCACCCCGCTGCTGATCCTGATGGGCATTCCACCGCTGGTGGCGGTTGGCACTGGCGTCAGCCAGGTCGTCGCCTCATCCGTCTCAGGCGCAATGAACCAGTGGCGGCGAAGGAATGTCGATATACAGATGGGGTTGCTCATTCTCTGTGGCGGCATCGTGGGCGCCACGGCAGGCATCGGCATTCAGCGGCTCCTGAAGGCAATCGGGCAACTCGACGTCTTTATCTCGCTGTCCTACGTGCTCGTGCTCGGGGTCATCGGCGGGCTGATGTTCATCGAGAGCCTCTCGACGTTGCGTCAGCGAAAAACACTCCCTAACGCGCCAGCTCGTCGTGGCGGCCAGCATACCTGGATCCAGGGATTGCCGCTCAAGCGCCGTTTCAAGACTTCGAAGCTCTACATCAGCATGATCCCGCCGGTGATGATCGGCATTCTGATCGGTCTTCTGACGGCGATCATGGGCATCGGCGGCGGCTTCCTCATCGTTCCGGCAATGATCTACCTGCTGCGCATGCCTACACGCATCGCCATCGGCACCTCGATGTTCCAGGTGACATTCCTGGCCGCCTACGCGACGATCCTGCAGGCCACAACCAACTACAGCGTCGATCTCATGCTGGCATTCCCGCTGATGCTCGGCGGCGTGGTCGGTGCGCAATACGGCACCCGTATCGCGCAACGGCTGAATGCGGAGCAACTGCGCATCATGCTGGCGCTTCTGGTGCTCGCCGTTGCAGTCCGGATGGCGTTCGATCTGACCATTCCGCCGACCGAGCTGTTCGATCTGGATGACCGCCCGTAAGGAGGGGAAGCAAAAGATCGCCCCACTTAACCGGCAACCGGTCGCACGTACTTGGAGTGCACCCAGCCGTACGAGCATGGTCCGCTGTAGGCCTCTGCCTTGGCCCACGGCGTGCTGACGCCGCAATCAATCATATCGCCACCGGGAGCCGGGTAGATCACGGCGAGCCAAGCACCAACGTCACCGCAGATATAGACCTCCCGGCCATTCTGCAGGCGGTCGAATTCTCTGAAGGGCGCCCCGCCAGGTCCTGTCCGGACAGACAGGAAGCCATCGCCGCGCGGATCGAGTCCTGCTACGGCTCCGGTACTCCCGCAGGCATCGTACATTGGATTACCGCCGATGATGATGGGGACGTCGAGCGTCACCGCCGTAGATCGCGTAGCCGGTCCCGCCAATGAACCACAGCTTTTCGCTCCTTCCACGGAAGCAATGAGATCGACTTGTTTCTGAGCTTCCGCGGGCAGTTTCGCGTAAGGCGGGAAGCATCCCTGGCCGAAGGCTGCCTGCCCGCGCGGAGAGGTAAAGCAATATCCGTACTGGGCAAAAATGGCGTTGCGGCGCAGCCAGAGTTGATCGCAGGTCAGCTGGCTGAATTCTACGGTCTGGGCCAAGCTGACAGGGACGATCAGGGGGACGCTCAACGCGGCGAATAGCGCCACTACAAACCCGCGCCATGATTGCATGAACCGCGATCCTCAATCGTCGCTGCCGTTGAGAAGGGTTCTACCGGGATCTCCCCGTTGTCGCTAGCCAGTGTTCAGACCCCGATGACGGTTTGGTTAGCCGATCTCGACCAACACGATCTCGGGCGGCACGCCGAATCTGACCGGCGCAATCGAGCAGCCAAGGCCGCCCGAGACGATCATCTGACGAGACCCCTCGGTCACATGACCGTAGGCATAGCGATTACCGAAACGCGAAGGAACGACCGGGGAGTATCCGAACAATCGGACTTGCCCGCCATGCGTGTGCCCACACAGGGTAAGGGCGACGCGCTCGGGAACCCGCGGAAAGATGTCGGGCTCATGCGCGAGCAGCACCACAGGCGCCGTGTCATCGACCTTCGCCAACAGCCCAGGAAGATCGTCAACGCCTTCCGGGCCACCACGGCGCGACCTAGACAAAAACGCGAGCTGATCGCCTAACCCTGCCAGCCAGAACGCGTGCGCGCCTTTGCGTAATTTCGCGGCATCGTTCTCGTAGACTGGAATACCTGCACGCTCGAGGGCCAGACGGCCGAGTACCGGGCCACCGCCCTTTTCCTGAGCGGCGCGATCATCCCACCAGTCGTGATTGCCGAGAATTGCGTGAACGCCAAGTGGGGCCTTCAGACCGGAAAGTGCTCTGGACCAGTCGTTTGCATCGACCAGCTCCGTGACCCACCGGTGTCTGGCGGCATAGTCACCCAGCAGCACGATGACATCGGGCTGCAAGGCATTGGTGACCTCAACCATGTGCTCAATGTGCTCGACCGGCATCCACGGCTTGCAGGCATGAATGTCGGCAAGCGCCGCAATTTTGAGATTTAGTCCCTCCGGCCAGCCGCTTGGCGATACCGCATATCGCTGTACACGGAGGCGGCGCGGCTCGATTCCGAACGCATAGCCGCCAAGCGACAAAGCGCCGAGCGTCGCTAAGCCGACTGTTTGCAAAATCCTTCGGCGTGTGAGCATTGAATCTCAGTTCGATGGCGAGACAGCGCAATTTGCTGCGGTATTGCGAAAGAAATATTAGGCTAAGCCCCCGGCCTCCCGGTCTTTTTCGGCCGGCCGCGCCGGCGTTTGCGTTCTTCCTCAGTCTGAATTTCAACCGTCTTGGCCGGCTTCAACTTGTCGACCGGCAGCCCGCGTTCGGCGTGCGGCCCCATCTCATCGAGCGTTGGCTTATGGGGGCCACGGATGGCCTCACCGAAGGCTCCCGCCTTCGTGCGCGGATCGACACGAGGCGCACGGGCTGGAACCGGCAGATCGGTTCCCGGCCCCATTTCGTCCAATGACGGCTTATGCGGCCGCGAGGTGGATTGCGCGTAGGTTGGCTGCACCGGCTGATATTCGCGCTCGATCTTCGAGCCGTCCGATGAGCCGCCCTTGCCCTTTTTGTTGAGAATATTGGCTTTCGCGCCGTATTTGCGGTCGCCCTCGTAGCGTCCCGCCTTGTCCTCGACATCCATCTGGCGCGCCAGCGGATCGTCGGAGATCGCGAGTTCCGTCTCGCGCAGCCGCTTGACCTCGTCGCGCAGCCGGGCTGCCGTCTCGAATTCGAGATCGGCTG
>JAEYYQ010000134.1 GCA_023428365.1 Pseudomonadota bacterium
ATCCCATTTATCAACCGGGGGCAGCCGGTCTCGTTCTGCGGATTTCAGCAGCGCTTCCAATCCGTGAAGATGTGTGCCGGTTTCGGCTGGCTGCGTCATGATCTCCTCATCGTCGTCGGCTGTTCAAGTTATACTGAGCGGCGGTCCAGGTGCCTGTTGCCGGGCTCGCCGCACTCCATATTGTGAACACTTTCGCTGCCGCAGAGTTTGTGCGCTAGCGAACACACTCATATAGTAGAGGCCATGACAAACCTCGCACACACTGACGACGACATTATCGAGCGTATCGAAGCGGCTGGCGAGCGCATGAAGCGCGTGCATCAGGCTGCTGCATCGGTCATTTTCGGTCAGGACGTCGTGATCGAGCGGACGCTGGTGACGTTGCTCGCTGGTGGACACGCATTGCTGATCGGCGTTCCCGGTCTCGCCAAGACCCTGCTGGTGGAGACACTCGGCAAGGTGCTCGGGCTTGAGGCCAAGCGTATTCAGTTCACACCCGATTTGATGCCATCGGACATCATCGGATCTGAGGTGCTGGAGGACAATCCCGGTCAGCGCCGCAGCTTCCGCTTCATTCCTGGGCCGATTTTCACCCAACTCCTGATGGCGGACGAAATCAACCGCGCCAGCCCGAAGACGCAGTCGGCCCTGCTGCAGGCGATGCAGGAGCATCACGTGACGGTGGCCGGGCAGCGGCATGACGTGCCCGCGCCGTTCCATGTGCTTGCAACTCAAAACCCGCTCGAGCAGGAAGGCACCTATCCGTTGCCCGAAGCCCAGCTCGACCGGTTCCTGCTGCAGATCGATGTCGGCTATCCGGACAACGTCGCCGAGCGGCGCATGCTGTTCGCGACGACGGGCACGGAAGAGCGGCGGCTCGAGGCTATCCTGTCGCCGCAGGAACTGATGGCGACGCAGCGGCTGGTTCGCCAGATTCCCGTGCCGGATAAGGTGGTCGAGGCAATCCTGAAGCTGGTTCGCTCGGCGCGTCCGGGGCCGGATGCCAGCGAGGATACCAACCGGTACATCGCCTGGGGACCGGGTCCGCGCGCCAGCCAGGCGTTGATGCTTGCCGTGCGGGCAAAGGCGTTGATCGATGGCCGTCTCGCGCCTTCGATCGACGATGTGATCGCGCTCGCCGAACCGGTGCTGAAGCATCGCATGGCGTTGACGTTCGTGGCGCGCACCGAAGGCCAGGATGTCGGCACGATCGTCTCCAAGTTGGCGTCGGCATTGGAGTAGGGCGAGTGGCAGCAGCCGGTGCGGGGCAACAATCGGCACACGCCCGCAAAGCCGGCTCGGTCTTTGCGCTGGAAGGCGAGGCTCATGGCCTAGCGGATCGCCTGCCTGACCTTCTGGTCGAGGCGATGCGGGTTTCGAGCACCGTGGCGCATGGCATTCATGGCCGGCGCCGGGCGGGACCGGGCGAAACGTTTTGGCAGTTTCGGCAGTTTCAATCGAATGATGCCGCCACCCTGGTCGATTGGCGCCGCTCCGCTAGTTCCGATCACCTCTACGTCCGCGAACGCGAGTGGGAGGCCGCGCATACGATGTGGCTGTGGCCTGATCTGTCGCCGTCGATGGATTTTCGTAGTGAGCTCTCTCAGGTGACGAAGCGCGAGCGTGCCGTGGTGCTGATGCTGGCGGCAGCCGAGCTTCTCGTGCGCGGTGGCGAGCGCGTCGCATTGCTCGGGCTGTCGCGGCCGACGGCTAGCCGGAAGGCGACCACGAAGCTGGCCGAGACACTGGCGCAAAGCATGGGCCAACCGGCTCTCGATGAGAGCTTGCCACCCGGTGTACGGCTCAGCCGGTTCTCGGGCGTGCTTCTGTTCAGCGATTTCCTCGATCCGCTTGAGATCGTGACAGAGCGGCTGACGCAACTGGCCGGAGACGGCGTGTCTGGTCATCTCGTGCAGGTCATGGATCCGGCAGAAGAAACGCTGCCCTATCAGGGCTGCACGGAATTCCTCGGAATGGAGGGAGACCATCGTTGGCTCGCCGACCGCGTCGAGACGCTGCGGCCGCAATATCTGGCGCGTCTCAAGGCGCACCGGGCGGGTCTTGAGGCTCTTGCAGCAAAGCTCGGGTGGTCGTTCCTCGTGCATCACACGGATCGCCCGCCGGCCGAACCGCTGCTGACATTGATCATGCGCTTGCAGAACAGCGGTCGTGATTACCGTTGGGCGCAGGCAGGCACCGCCGCGGGAGAAGCCGGATGAGCCTCGGCGCTTTGGCGTTTCTCAATCCCTGGCTTCTGGCTGGACTGGCGGCATTGCCGGTCATCTATTGGCTGTTGCGCACAGTTCCGCCGCGGCCGAAGCAGGTCGCATTCCCGCCGACCCGCATTCTGGTTGGGTTGGAGAACCGCGAGAAGACCCCCGCCAAGACTCCGTGGTGGCTGATGCTGATCCGCATGCTGGCGGCAGCCCTCGTGATCTTTGCGCTGGCCGAGCCTGTTCTGAATCCGAGCCAGCGGACGGCGCTTGGCGGCACCGGACCAGTAGCCATTATCGTCGATAATGGTTGGGCATCTGCCTCCCACTGGGCATTGCGGGCGCGCATGGTGGAGCAATTGATCGACGAGGCAGAAAGTCAGAGCCGTCCTGTCGCGATCGTGCCCACGGCTTTCACCGGCCACTCTCCAACGGTTCGCATTGAAGCTCCCGGCGATGCGCGATCTGCAGCAGCCGCCGTACAGCCGCTGCCGTTCGCACCCGATCGCGCTGCTGCCGTTTCCGCATTGCGGACGACGCTCGCGAACCAGACGGGGGCGAGCGTGGTCTGGCTGACCGACGGGATCAATCACAATGATGCGGCGCAGCCCTTCCTGACGAGCCTGTCGGAAATCGCAAGCGGCGGACTTTCCGTTGTCGAGGCCGGAGCCGGTGATGAGCCGATGGGTCTGTCGGCAAGTGTCGGATCGGGTGGCCGGCTGGAGGCTGCTGTTGTCAGAACCGATGGTCAGGTTCGTGAGGGATCACTGCATGCGTTTTCGGCGCGCGGTCAGCGGTTAGGTGAGACGGCATTCCGTTTCGGTCCAGGCGAAACCGTGGCTCGGACGGAATTCGATCTGCCACTGGAACTGCGCAATCAGGTAACGCGCGTCGAGATCGCCGGGGAATCGTCTGCCGGCGCGGTCAACCTGCTCGATGCCCGCTCGCAATGGCACCGTATTGGGCTGATTTCGGGCGAGAGCCAGGAGCAATCTCAGCCGTTGCTTGGACCGCTCTATTATATCCAACGTGCGCTTGCGCCATTCGCGGAGCTGGTGCATCCGAAGGATGCCAATCTCGCCTCCGGGATCGACACCATCCTCAAGCACAATGCGTCGGTGATGGTGCTGGCCGATATCGGCACCATCTCAGGCGAGGTTCGCAACCGGCTTGATGAGTGGGTGAAAAAGGGCGGCGTTCTTGTGCGGTTCGCCGGTCCGCGCCTTGAGAAGGGTGGCGATGATCTGTTGCCGGTGCCGCTGCGCGCGGGTGGCCGGACACTGGGCGGGGCGTTGTCGTGGTCGAACCCGCAACCGTTGGCGCCATTCACGGATGATAGCATCTTCGCTGGGCTGGCCATTCCTCCCGATGTGACGGTCAACCGACAGGTGCTCGCCGACCCGGCGCGGCTTGGACCTGAGGTCAAGGTGTGGGCCAGGCTGGCCGATGGAACGCCGCTGGTGACGGCGGGGGCACGCGGCAACGGGCACGTGGTCCTGTTCCATGTCACAGCCAATTCCGACTGGTCGAACCTGCCGCTTTCGGGCCTATTTGTCGAAATGCTGCGCCGGATCGGGACCATCGCGCAACTGGCCGGTGGCGGCGAAGCTGCTGCCGCTGATACCGGAGGCACGGCTACAACGGACAACGCGAGTGTGCTTCCTCCTGTGCAGCTTCTCGATGGCTGGGGCGTGTTGAAGCCGCCGCCGCCAACCGCGCAGGCGATTTCGGTTGCCCAACTTGGTAAGCTCCAGCCCAGTGCCGATCATCCGCCGGGTTATTATGGTGCCCAGGGTGCGCCGCGAGCGCTCAACCTGATTTCGCCCGACACAGTTCTTGCTCCTTTGCCGGGCTTGCCAGCCTCGGCTGAACGCCGTGCATATGAAGGGCAGCATTCCACGCCGATGAAGCCGACGCTGCTGATGATTGCTCTCGCCCTCCTGTTTATCGACATCGTGGCCGTGATCCTGCTGCAGCTTGGCGGTCTTGCCTTGCGCCCGCTCGGCCGAGCGGCCCGGACCGCAGGCATTCTCGTATTGGCCGTCCTGATGTTTGCGCCCTCCAATGGCAATGCGCAGCCTGCGCCGTCTCGTCAAATGAGCGGCGACGATCTGCTCGCGCTGCGGGCGACCGGGAAGGTCACACTCGGCTACGTTCTCACGGGTGATCCCGGCACGGATGAAATCAGCCGGAGCGGTCTGATCGGGTTGGGCAAGATGCTCACGCAGCGCACGGCCGTTGAGCCGGGTGATCCGATTGGAGTCAACATTTCGACGGATGAGATCGCGTTCTTTCCAGTGCTCTATTGGCCGGTTCCTGCCAATGCGAGCGTCTTGCCCGAAGCCACACTCGCCAAGATCGACGCCTACATGAAACAGGGCGGGATGATCATTTTCGATACGAGGGATTTCGGGCAGGGTGTGCCGCTCGGGTTTTCGCTCCAAGGCAGCGGAAATGGCGGGACGGCTCTGCAACGTCTGCTCGGCCGCCTCGACCTGCCGCGCCTGGAGCCGGTGCCGGAAGGTCATGTGCTGACCAAGTCGTTCTATCTGCTGCGGACGTTTCCGGGGCGCTGGGATGGCGGTCAGCTCTGGGTCGAGGCCGACATGAGTGACGGAGACGACGACAGCCGTAGAGCACGCCAAGCTGACGGCGTGACGTCGATCCTCGTGACGTCGAATGATTTTGCTGCCGCGTGGGCCTTGGATGATCGGAGTCGTCCGCTCTATCCGACCGTGCCCGGCGGTGAAAGCCAACGCGAACAGGCGTTCCGTACAGGCATCAACATCGTCATGTACGCACTGACCGGCAACTACAAGGCCGACCAGGTGCACGTGCCGGCGTTGCTTGAGCGGCTCGGACAGTGAGGTGCGTCCAGCATGAACTGGTCCATTGATTTCTCTCCCATCCTGCCCTGGCCCGTCATCTGGGCGGCCGCCGCGGTTGCCGTTCTGCTGGTCGGACTGTTGATCTGGCGCAGGTCGCGTGGCACGGCGCTGCGCGCTGCGGCTTTGGCGGCTCTCATCCTCGCGCTGGCTAATCCGACGCTGCGCCAGGAGGAGCGCGAGAACCTGGGCAATATCGCCATCGTCGTCATGGACGAGAGCCTGAGCAATACGCTTGCGGGACGACCCGAGCAGGCCCGCGCGATCCGTGAGGACTTGGAAGCCAAGCTCGGCCGGATTCCTGGTCTCGAGGTGCGCTGGGTGTCCTCGTCACAGCCTGACCGCGAAGGCGGCGGCTCGGGAACGCAGTTGTTTGAGGATTTGAACAAGGCGCTGGCCAACACGCCCCCCGATCGGCTGTCGGGCGTCATCATGGTGACGGACGGTCAGGTCCATGACGTGCCGAAGTCTGCTGCGGCGCTCGGGTTCAATGCGCCGGTTCATACGCTGTTGACCGGGCGCCCGGATGAATTTGATCGCCGTATCGAGGTCATTTCAGCGCCGAAGTACGCCATCGTCGGCCAGACCCGCAATGTCGAGGTCGCCGTGCGCGAGTCGGGGCGACAGGCCCGGGCGGGCGAGACGGTCACGCTACGCGTTCGGCGTGAAGGCCGCGCGGATGAAGTCCGTCGTGTCGAGATCGGGCGTCGCGTTCCGATCCCGATGCAGTTTCCCCATGCGGGACAGAACATCCTGGAGATCGAACTAGAGCAGGCACCGGGCGAGCTGACACCGGCCAACAACCGCGTTGTGATCGCAGCCGAGGGCGTACGCGAAAATCTCCGCGTGCTGCTGGTCTCGGGCGAGCCACATGCGGGCGAGCGGACGTGGCGCAATCTGCTAAAGTCGGACGCCGCTGTCGATCTCGTGCACTTCACGATTTTGCGGCCGCCGGAGAAGCAGGACGGGACGCCGATCAATCAGCTATCGCTGATCGCGTTCCCGACGCGCGAGCTGTTCAGCCAGAAGATCAGGGAATTCGATCTGATCATCTTCGACCGCTACCAGCATCGCGGCATTCTTCAGCTGCTGTACTACGACAACATCGCGCGTTACGTGGAAACGCACGGCGGTGCGCTGCTGGTGGCTGCGGGAGACGACTACGCCGGGCAGACGAGCCTTGTGCGGACGCCCTTGGCTCCGGTTCTGCCTGCGACGCCGACGGGGCGCGTGCTCGAACAGCCCTTCAAAGCGAAACTGACCAGCGAGGGCGTGAAGCATCCGGTGACGCGTGGATTGCCGGGCGCGGATGAAAAGGATCCGACCTGGGGCCGCTGGTTCCGGCAGGTCGACGTCCAGCCCGAACGCGGCCGAACCATCATGAATGGTGCGGAAGACAAGCCGCTGCTCGTGTTGGATCGCAAAGGCCGCGGGCGTGTTGCGCTGCTGACTTCGGATCACGCGTGGCTATGGGCACGCGGCTACGAAGGTGGTGGGCCGCATACCGATCTGCTGCGTCGTCTCTCGCACTGGCTGATGAAGGAGCCGGATCTGGAAGAGGAGCGGTTGATCGCAATGGCGCGCGGGTTGAAAGTGACGATCGAGCGCCGCTCGATGGAAACCACTGTGCCGCCCGTTAACGTGATGGCCCCTGGTGGCGGCACCTCCGAGGTGACGCTCGATGAGGCAGGGCCCGGCCTGTGGCGCTCTATTATCGATGTGAAAGAGCCGGGTCTCTACAAGATGCAGACGGCATCGACGACCGGCGATCTGACCGCGCTGGCCCATGCCGGTGTCGAGGATCCCCGCGAGATGTCGGAGGTGACGGCGAGCGATCAGAAGATGCGGCCACTCGTCGAAGCGACGGGCGCGGGCGTGTTCTGGACGCGCGGCGGCGGCCTGTTTGCCAGCTCAGATGCAGCGTCCGTGGACGTGCCGCGGATCACGATGATGTCCTCGGCCCGCGTGCTGGCCGGCTCCGGATGGATGGGCCTGCAGGATCGGGAAGCCTACGTGACACGCGGCGTGAAGCTGACGCCGATGTTCACGGGCTTCATGGCGCTCTCGGCGCTTCTGTTCCTGATCGCACTGGCCTGGTGGCGGGAAGGGCGCTAGTCGCTTCCCTCGCCTTCCGTATAGCTTTCAGGATGGTACGGCCAACGACGTATCAGCTATCCTCCGCGCAAAATCGTCTGCGGAGGAAAGAATGGCCATCGATTCACGGGTAGGATTTGTCGGCATCGGCAATATGGGAGCGCCGATGGTCCGATGCCTCGCCAAGGCAGGTTTTTCTATCCTCATTCATGATACGCGCACGGAAGCGACGGCACAGTTCAGCGACGGAGCACCGAACATCCGCGTCGCCGCAAATGCTGCTGAAATCGGCGCACGGTGCGGGATCGTCATCACGATGCTGCCCGATAGCAAGGTGGTGCGGGCCGCTGTGCTCGGCGATGGCGGATTCGCTGCCGCCATGCCGTCCGGTGGCCTCGTCATCGACATGAGCTCGTCGTTTCCGCTCGAGACCCAGAAGCTTGGCGAGGAGCTGTCAGTGCGAGGGATTGGTTTGATCGATGCGCCTGTCTCGGGAGGAGTGCCGAAGGCGGCCGCCGGAACGCTCGCGATCATGGCTGGCGGAGATGCTGCGCTGCTCGATCGGGCGGAGCCGGTCCTGAAAGCTATGGGCCAGATCCATCGCACGGGACCATTGGGCTCCGGCCACGCCATGAAGGCGCTGAACAACTACGTGTCCGCAGCCGGTTTGATCGCTACTTGTGAGGCGCTTGTGATCGGCCAGAAGTTCGGTCTCGACGGCAGCGTCATTACGCAGGTTCTCAACGCCTCGACCGGTCGCAACAATACGACCGAGAATAAGGTCGAGCGCTACATGCTGAACGGGCGCTACGACTCTGGCTTTGCGCTCGCGCTGATGGAGAAGGATGTCGGCATGGCGCAGGCGCTCGCCGAAAGGCTATCGATTCCGGCCGAGGAATTGGAGCTCGTTGGGGGGATACTGACAAAGGCTTTGGCCAAACTTGGTCAAGGCGCCGACCACACGGCGATCTATCAGTACGTTGAGGCCGGTGGGCGC
>JAEYYQ010000154.1 GCA_023428365.1 Pseudomonadota bacterium
TCCTTGAGCTGCGCCGCGACTGCCGCAACTTCGCGGAGAAGTGGATCGACATCCAGCGCCAGGAGTTCAAGCGCCTCGGCGTCGAGGGCGACTGGGACAATCCCTACGCCACGATGAACTATGACGCGGAATCGCGCATCGCCGGCGAGTTGATCAAGTTCGCCATGAATGGCGCGCTCTATCGCGGCTCCAAGCCCGTCATGTGGTCGGTGGTCGAGCGCACGGCTCTGGCCGAAGCCGAGGTTGAATATCACGAGGTCACGAGCCCGACGATCTGGGTGCGCTTCCCGGTGTCCGAAGTGGCCGTCACCAAGCGTCAGGTTGCCCAGGGCTTGGGCGACATCGACGATGTCAGTCAGGCGAGCATCGTCATCTGGACGACGACGCCGTGGACCATCCCCGGCAACCGCGCCATCGCCTATAACCGCAACATCTCCTACGGCCTATACGAAGTCACGTCGGCTCCCGGCGACAACTGGGTGAAGCCCGGAAGTCGTCTGATCATCGCCGACAAGCTGGCTGACGGCGTGCGTCTGGCCGCGCGGATCGACGGCTGGACCCGCATCAGCGGTGTGTCGGCGGCGACGCTGGAGTCGATGGTCTGTCAGCATCCATTCCACGGCCAGGGCTACGAATTCCAGGTCCGGCTGTATCACGGCGATCATGTCACCGATGATGCCGGTACAGGCTTCGTGCATACCGCTCCCGGCCATGGCGCCGAAGACTATGCCGTGTTTGAAGAAAATCGCGCATCGTTCATTGAGGCTGGTATCCCCGAAGTGCCGCATACGGTCGGCGAGGACGGCTTCTACTTCCGCCATGTGCCTCTGTTCGGCGGCGAACAGCCGAAGCGTGTCATCGACGACAAGGGCAAGTTCTCCGACGCCAACGAGGCCGTCATTCAGGAACTGATCAAGTCGGGCGCGCTGGTCGCGCGTGGACGCCTAAAGCACACCTATCCGCATTCCTGGCGCTCCAAAGCTCCGGTCATCTTCCGCAACACGCCGCAGTGGTTCATCGCCATCGACAAGCCGGTCGACGTCGGCGTGAAGGGCGACAAGAAAACCATTCGCGCAACCGCGCTGAAGGCGATCGACGACACGCGCTTCGTGCCCGCGACGGGCCAGAACCGCCTGCGCGGCATGATTGAAGCCCGTCCGGACTGGGTCATCTCGCGCCAGCGCGCCTGGGGTGTTCCGATCGCCGTGTTCCTGAACAAGGAAACCCAGACCTACATCCCGAACGCCGAATGGGAAGGCTCGGCCGAGCTGACGCGGCGCATCACGGACGCCTTCAAGGCCGAGGGTGCCGATAGCTGGTTCGCGGAGGGCGCCAAGGAACGTCTGCTGTCGGGACTGGTCGATGATCCGGCGGACTGGGAACAGGTGCGCGATATTCTCGACGTCTGGTTCGAGTCCGGTTCGACGCATGCTTTCGTGCTGGAGGACCGGCCGGACCTCAAGTGGCCTGCCGACCTCTATTTGGAAGGGTCGGACCAGCATCGCGGCTGGTTCCATTCCTCGCTGCTGGAAAGCTGCGGCACGCGCGGTCGCGCGCCCTACGACGCAGTGCTGACGCACGGCTTCGTGGTCGATGAGGACGGCCGCAAGATGTCGAAATCTCTCGGCAACGTGGTCGCGCCACAGGACGTTATCAGCAAGTCCGGTGCTGAGATCCTGCGCATCTGGGTGGCGAGTGCCGATTACTCCGAGGACCTTCGGATCGGGCCGGAAATCCTGAAGTCGAATGTCGAAACCTACCGCAAGATGCGCAACACGCTGCGCTGGCTGCTCGGCAACCTCGCGCATTTCAACGACGATCTGAAGGTCGACGTGAAAGACATGCCGGGCCTGGAGCGCTACATGCTCCATCGGTTGTCGGAACTCGACGTATTGGTGCGTCAGGGCTACGACGCCTTCGACTTCAAGCGTGTCTTCCACGCTCTGTCGAACTTCTGCATCAACGATCTGTCGGCGTTCTACTTCGACATCCGCAAGGACGCGCTTTACTGCGAGGCCTATTCCAGCAAGAAGCGTCAGGCCTGCCTGACCGTGCTGAACGAGGTGTTCCAGCGGCTGACGATCTGGCTGGCTCCGGTTGTGTGCTTCACGACCGAGGAAGCCTGGCTGGCGCGTTATCCGTCCGAGGACGGCTCGGTGCACCTGCAGGTGTTCCCGAACATCCCGAAAGCCTGGATCGACGAGGATCTCGCAGCGCAATGGGAGCGGATCAGGCGCGTTCGCCGCGTGGTCACCGGGGCCATCGAAATCGAGCGCGCCGCCAAGCGGATCGGCTCAAGCCTCGAGGCGGCGCCAGAAATCTACATCGCCGATCCCGATCTGCGTGCTGCGCTTGAGGGCGTGGATGCAGCCGAAATCGCGATCACCAGTGCGGCAACCGTCTCGGCGGACGCTCCGCCGGACGGTGCATTCACGCTGCCGGAAGTTGCCGGTGTCGGCGTTGTCGTGAAGCGCGCCGAGGGCCAGAAGTGCGCCCGCTCCTGGCGTGTCGTCGCGGATGTCGGGTCAGACCCGGAGTATCCGGATCTGTCGGCCCGCGATGCCGCTGCTGTGCGCGAATTCGATAAGCGCAACGCCGCGGCTGCGGAATGACCACGATGCCGCCTGCCGCAAAACCAAGCTGGGTGTGGGGGGCCTTCTCCCCACTCGGCCTTTCGGTTGCCGCAGCCACCGTTATTGTCGACCAGGCCCACAAGTGGTGGATGCTGGAAATCTACCGCAT
>JAEYYQ010000257.1 GCA_023428365.1 Pseudomonadota bacterium
TCATTGATCAGATCGCCGGGCTCATTGACGGGGGCAAACGGCAGCTCAAGCTGTTCGAGCTTGGCGCATAAGTCGGCCGCTGACCACTTCCGGAAAATCGACGCGATCTCCGGGATCACCCACGCGCGTTCATCAACACGGCCCTGGCTCGTCGCCAGCCGCGCGTCGGAGAGCCATGCTTCGCGCCCGAACGTGCGGCAGAACGCCTGCCACTGTTCCTCGCCGACGATCGTGACGTGGACCTTCGTGCCATCGGCCGTATCAAACAAATCATAGACTGGCCACGGAGAATCCTTGACGGAGTACGGGATCGAACGCACGCCCGTGACCTGCTCAGACATCATCGCCTGCCCGACCAGGAATGCCGTGTTCTCGAACAATGCACTCTGGATATACGTCCCGCGGCCGGTGCGCTGCCGTTCAGCCAGCGCAGCCTGGATCGCAATAACGCCGAACATGCCGCCCATGACGTCGTTGACCGAGGCTCCAACCCGCAGCGGCCGACCGGGCAAACCGGTCATGTAGGCGAGACCGCCCATCATCTGCACGACCTCATCGAGTGCGAGACGGTTCTCGTAAGGCCCCGGCAGATAGCCCTTCAGCGAGCAGTAGATCAGACCCGGCTGTGTCGTCTGCAGCGTCTCGTAATCAAGACCGTAGCGTTTCAATAGTCCGGGCCGGAAATTCTCGATGAGGACGTCGCTGGCGCCAATCAAACGACGCGCGATGTCCTGACCACGCGGCGTTGTCGTATCAACGGCGAGGCTGCGCTTATTGCGATTGTAATTGGCGAAAAACCCGGCCGCGACGCCCTTGAAGTGGCGTGTACGATCCCCCTTCGGAGGCTCAACCTTGATGACGTCGGCGCCGAGGTCGGCAAGGATGAGGCCACAGGTCGGCCCCATCACCATCTGGCTGAATTCAACAACGCGGATACCGGTCAGCGGCAGCCGTGCCGAAGCATCCTCAGTTGATTCTAACTGCGAGGCAGCCATCATGTCACTGGCCAAGTCACGCGATGCAATGTTGGCTGATCATCTGGAGTGGACTTCGAACAATGTCTCATGAAATCTTGAGCGGCTAATTTTCCAGAAGGATTGACGTCCTTCCCCGAGAGCAGTTCCTCGAGAACATACTCTGACCAATCATCGAGCGTTATCGCACGATTGCCGCAGACTTCAAACACCCGCGCCGCTCACTGAAAAATCGATCTGTCCTTAGCGTCCCGATGAAAACGCGTTCTGAGCCCAGCAGGGATAGTTGGAATAAGATGGATCGTCATCTGCGTGGCAGGGCGCATCACCACTATCGATGAAGAGCGTGCTCTCAGCTCCCAAAGCCGGAACATCACCTTTCAGAGTCCGTACGTCGTAAGAGATCGTCCTGCCATCCACGCGCGGGTTATTGAGCACCAGGACAGCCTGTGTCGGTCGCCCCTGAGAACTGAAGACCGACAGCACCGCATTGGGCGGATCCTTTCGGAAACTATGGCTTCCCTCGGTCCATAGTTTTGCGAACTGATCGTTGCGAATTGCTCCGGTAAGGCGCTCCGGGCGGTCCGAGAAAAATGCCGTCATCGGTGCCGCATTATTCAATGTGAGCACACCATCCTTATACGAGACGCTGCTTGCCGTTTGGACGAACTGCACCTGAAGCGGAGTCTTGGTCAGGGCAATCGCATTCATTTGCGCCCCAATCCAACAGATCGATAAAGCGAAACACAGCGCAAATGCTTTCTGCACGGGGAACCTCCTACGGCTTATCGACAGCGGCTGCGACGGCGCGTCGGTTCAACGTGAGGCCTAATGGCATGTTCCCAGCGTGAGCAAATTTACCGGCTTGGCGCGGTTCCGCTATCAGCTACTGGTGGTCTCGGTCTGCGCGGCACAATCAACGCAGCAATCGCCTGAGACCTAAGGATAAGAAGCTCACCGCCCGATGCGAACCACATCATCGAACAAATACGCCATAGTTTTATTTATCCATTCTAAATCAATGCATTAAATTAAATCCGCCACCAACGATCCGACACCATTAGGCCCGCGCAACCGGCATAGCTGTTCGTCCAAACGCGCCTTGCGTGCACCGCAGCACAGGCGTATATCAGCGCGCCTTTAGCGGGCGGCACCTTTTTGATCAGGCCCGCGTTTAGGGGTGCAAGGCGCTGCTCCAATGCGCCATGGGCTCAGGCAACGATCCATGTCTTCCACATCGTCTGAAAGTATCGCTGCCGGTCCGGCGGTCGTTCACGCGCGCCCTCCAAGTGAAAGTCGCCGCACCTGGATACTGACACTGGGTTCGCTCGGCGTCGTTTACGGAGATATCGGGACGAGCCCGCTTTATGCTCTCAGGGAATCTCTTCTTCACGCCGGAAAAGCACCCACGCAGACCGAGATCATCGGCATCGTGTCGCTGCTTGTCTGGGCGCTGGTCCTTATCGTCACGCTGAAGTATGTCGCAGTGCTTCTGCGCGCGGACAACCATGGCGAGGGCGGTACGTTTTCCCTCATGTCAATGGCCCAGAGCGCTCTCGGCCAGCCGAGCAGTTTCATCATGGGCCTCGGAATTGTCGGCGCCTCACTTTTTTATGGCGACGCAATCCTCACTCCCGCGATATCGGTTCTCTCGGCGGTCGAGGGCCTGAAATACACGACCGATATCGATCAAAGTTATGTTGTGCCAATCGTGCTGGCGATCCTCATTCTGCTTTACTCTGTGCAATCGTGGGGGACAGGCAGGGTCTCGGCCTTTTTTGGGCCGATCATGCTGCTGTGGTTTTCCGTGCTAGCGCTTCTCGGGGTGATGCATATCAGCGATGCTCCGGAAATCCTGAACGCACTTAATCCGCTTTACGCGCTCCACTTCATGACGCATCACGGCATCATCGGATTTACGGTTCTTGGCTCCGTTTTCCTCGCAGTCACCGGCGCTGAAGCTCTGTATGCCGATATGGGCCATTTCGGTCGCACAGCAATCCGACGTGCCTGGCTACTCTTCGAGCTGCCAGGTCTGGTCCTGAACTATCTGGGACAGGGCGGTCTGGCCCTCAGCAATCCCGGCGTGGTGGGCAATCTGTTTTTCTCCACGGCGCCGGAATGGGGCCAGCTGCCGCTGGTTATTCTGGCAACGGCCGCCACCGTGATCGCCGCGCAGGCCGTCATCACGGGTGCCTATTCGCTCACGCACCAGGCAACACAGCTCGGCATTCTTCCGCGTCTCGCGGTCCAATACACGTCCGAGAAGGAACGCGGTCAGATCTATATGCCAAAGGTCAATTGGCTCATGCTGGCCGGTGCGGTGTTCCTGGTTTTGATTTTCGAGACGTCGAGCAACCTCGCCGCGGCCTACGGTATCGCAGTGATCGGCACGATGATCGTCTCGACCATGCTGGTGGTGCCTGTCATCGCCCGGTTGTGGAACTGGGGCTGGATCCCGGCGCTTGCGCTGGCGCTGCCGTTTTTCGCATTGGATACGGCCTTCCTCACCGCGAACCTGCTGAAACTTGCGGATGGCGGCTGGATCCCGCTTGCGCTTGGAACGCTGCTCATCATTGCGATGTGGACCTGGGTTCGCGGCACGGCCATCGTTGCGGCGAAAGTGCGCAGAGATAGCGTGTCGCTCGCCTCTGTCGTTTCGTCGATCGCGAAGAGCAAGCGAATAGTTCGAGTGCCAGGTACGGCTGTCTTCTTAACATCGGAACCCGAGGTCGCTCCGGCGGCCATGATGCACAACCTGAAGCACAATAAGGTGCTCCACGAGCAGAACGTCATCCTATCCGTGCGAACTGAGCCACTTCCCTACGTCGAACCCAGTAATCGCACGACTTACAAGCGTATCTCGGATGACTTCTCTCTCGTCCTGCTCCGGTATGGCTATATGGAAACGCCACATATTCCTCGCGCGCTCGGACGTTGCAAAACGGAAGGCCTCTCCTTCGAAATCATGTCGACCTCATTCTTCATCGGTCGACGGACATTCAAGATTTCGGCAACGGGCGGAATGCCTGTCTGGCAGGATCGGCTTTTCATCTTTCTCGCGCGGCAAGCCGACGACATCATTTCCTATTTCCGCATCCCTGCCGGCCGCGTAATCGAACTCGGAACTCAGATCGTCCTCTAGCCGCGGTGGGCAGAACTGGGTCTCGATAAAAGCGAAAACGGGCGAGTGCTAATGACACCCGCCCGTCGGCATTAAAATAGCCCGTAAGCTCGTTACGAGCCTTTCATCATGTCGTTGGTCACTTTGACGATCTCGGCGAGGCCAGCTTCGGGGGTCTTCTCGCCGCGCATCACCTGGCTGATGATGTCGCGCTGCGTACGCCAGATGCGCACGGTGTTACCGCCCGGATAGGCGCCCCACGGACCTGCGCGTTCAATCTGCGTGATCGGCGTCTTGTAGTTCGGGTTCTTGTCGTAGAACGGACCGAGATACTCCGGTCCGGGCGCACGCAGGTTCGTCGGGAGATAGCCAGTCATCTCCACCACGATCTTTTGCGCTTCAGGACTCGTCACGAACTTGATGAATTCCCACGCGGCCTTCTGTTTTGCGGGATCTTTCGCGAATGTGACGACAGCGTTGCCGCCCGTCGGAATGACGCCCTTTGCTTCGTTAGCGATCGGGAACTTCGTGGTGCGCAGCTCAAACTTGTCGCCGACGAGCCCCGTCACCTGAGTAAGATTTGCCGGGGATGCGAAATAGATGCCGATCTTGCCAGCGCCGAACTGCTGACGGCTCTGGTCCCAATCGATCAGCTGCATGCCGCCCTCGGTGACGAGACGGCGGAACGTCTTCATCGCTTCCAGGCCTTCGGGTGTATCGAATGCGATTTCCGTCTGATCGTCGTTGAGCAGCCTGCCGCCGGCCTGCGTGATCATCGCCTCGAACAGCCAGCCATCCGGCCAGCCATGCACGTCATAGGCGATGCCGTTAATGCCTTCGGCCGGATTGTTGATCTTGGCGGCAAGGGCAATGACGCCGTCAAATGTGGTCGGGAAATTTGCAGGATCAATGCCGGCCTTTTTCACCAGATCCACATTGAAATAAACAATCGGATTTGAGGCATTGAAAGGCACGCCGTACAGCTTCTTGTCGATGGTGCTCAGTGCGAGCAGGCTGTCCGCATAGTTCGCCTTGCGGAATTCTGCACCTTCCTTGGTCATGAGGTCGTCGAGGGCGACGATCTGGTCGCGCTGCGCAAGCGTGCGGGCAAGTTCAGGCAGAAGATGATAGCCGGAATAGAAGATGTCCGGGAGCTGACGCGTAACAGCAGCACGCAGAATGGTCTGATGGCCATCGTCATAATTCGGCGACGGCGCGCGGAATTGAATCTTGATGTCGGGGTGCTTCTTCATGAACTCGGCGGCGACCGGCTCATGGAAGCGGGCGAACCCGGGAAAGCAATACAGCACGTCAAGCGTGACCTGCTGCGCATAGGCTGGAATTGCGGTCGACGCTGTCGAGGCTGCCACTACGGCAACCGCGATCAGCGATCTGCGTGTCATCATCATCTGGTGGCTCCGTTCATGCATGTCATGCGGCACTTTTGAGAATGATCAGGCCGCCGCGCCGCCGACGGTCAGGAAGACCGACCTTTTGCCAAAAGCCGCTCTCCGAATATCTTCATGCCCGCCTCCAATGAGGCCGCTTACTTGATCCCGGTCATTGTTATCCCCTGGACGAAACGGCGACGGGCGATGAGAAACAGGATTACGAGCGGCGCCGTGATGATGACGGCACCAGCCATCAGGCTTCCGTAGTTGGCACCGGTTTCGGAATTGGCAAAAAACAGCATGCCAAGCGGCGGCGGAGCATATTCCATCCGCTGGATGACGATCATCGGCCAGTAGAGATCGTTCCAATGCGCAACAACGGAAAAGATCGAAAACGCCGCAATCGCCGGCCACGCGCTAGGAACGACGATGCGCCACAGGATTTCAAACTCGCCAATGCCATCGACGCGCGCGGCTTGGAGAATTTCATCCGGAAACGTTTTGAACGTCTGGCGAAACAGGAATATCGCGAATACCGACAGAAAGAACGGCAGCATCATCGCGAAATAGGTATCGAGCAGGCCGAATTCCGCGAGCCCCAGGTAAAGCGGCAGCGCCGGCACCTGAATGGGAATGCACAGCGCCGCGATGATGAGCCCGAACATCAGCCCACGGCCCGGAAATTTCAGCTTTGCCAGTGCATAGGCAGCAGGGATCGCGACAAGCAACTGCACAACGAGAATGCCACTGCAAACAATCACGCCATTGAGCATGAAGCGCAGCAACGGCGCGATCGTCAGAGCTTCGGTGTAGTTCTCGACGCCATAAAACGCGCCGGGAATGGGAT
>JAEYYQ010000284.1 GCA_023428365.1 Pseudomonadota bacterium
GGTTTGCACAGCGTCGTCGCCCTTGCCGAACAGGTTCATGATGAACACGAAGAACGCCGGCACGAAGAAGATCGCCAGCACCGTTGCCGAGATCATGCCGCCGATGACGCCGGTACCGATCGCGTTCTGACTGGCTGCGCTGGCGCCCTGTGCGATGGCAAGCGGCAGCACGCCGAGTGTAAACGCGAGCGACGTCATGAGGATCGGACGGAAACGCAGATGCGCCGCCTCGATCGTCGCATCGCGCAGGGACTTGCCTTCGGCGCGCAGATCCTTCGCGAACTCGATGATCAGGATCGCGTTCTTCGCCGACAGGCCGATGATCGCGATGAGTCCGACCATGAAGTACACGTCGTTCGGCATGCCGCGGAACGTCACTGCCAACACCGATCCGATGACGCCCAACGGCACCACGAGCATCACGGCCAGCGGAATAGACCAGCTTTCATACAATGCCGCCAGCAGCAGGAACACGAACACGATGCTGAGTGCGATCAGATACGGCGCCTGCGAACCGGACTGGATTTCCTGCAACGACTGGCCGGTCCACTCATAGCCAAAGCCGGGTGGAAGGTGCGCTGCAAGTCGCTCCATTTCTGCGATCGCATCACCCGAGGAATAGCCGGGTGCGGCCTGCCCGCCGATGCGCACCGAAGGATAGCCGTTGTAGCCACGATCTGCGCCGGCCCCTTCTCCCATTCGACGCGCGCGAATGCGGACAACGGCACCATCCCGCCGCCAACATTGCGAACGTTGAGATTGAGCAGATCCGTGGTCTGCATCCGCTGCTGATCTACCGCCTGCACGGTGACGCGCTGCATACGACCCGCATTCGGAAAATCATTGACGTAGCTGGAGCCGAGATTGGCCGAGATCGTCGCGTTGATATCCGAGAAGGTTACGCCGAAGGTATTCGCCTTCTCACGGTCAATGACGAGCAGGACCTGCGCGGCATCCGGCAGACCTTCGACACGGAGCCCAGCCAGGATAGGGCTTTTCCGCCCCTCCGCCAGAATCTGATCTCGGGCGGCAGCCAACGCGGTCTGGCCGACACCTCCACGATCCTGCAAGCGGAAGGTAAAGCCGCTTGTCGTGCCAAGGCCCTGGATGGGCGGTGGCGACAGCGAGAACGCAATCGCGTCCTTAAGCTGCATGAGCTTGCCGTTGGCACGCGCGGCGATCGCGTCTGCTGAGTTCGCGGTCCCGCGCACGCTCCAATCCTTCAGCGTTACGAACGCCAGCGCCGCATTCTGTCCGGCGCCGGAGAAGCTGAATCCCGAAATCGCGAATACGCGTTCCACACCCTCTTCCGCGAGGAAAATGTTTTCGATCTGCTGGACGACTTCCAGCGTACGGTTTGCGCTAGCTTCCGGCGGCGCCTGGATATCGACGAGCAGATAGCCTTGATCTTCGTTCGGAAGGAACGCACTCGGCAGCCGCAGATACGCCCATCCCAATCCTGCGAGCAATGCGAGATAAATGATCATGAACCGACCAGCACGCCGTGCAACACCGCTCACGAGCCTGCTGTAGCCTCGGGATGTCCTGTCAAAGTTGCGATTGAACCAGCCGAAGAAGCCACGCTTCTCGTGGTGTCCCTGCGAAATCGGCTTGAGGAACGTCGCGCACAATGCTGGCGTCAGTGACAAGGCGAGGAAGCCCGAGAACAGGATCGAGACCACCATCGTCAGACTGAACTGCTGGTAGATAATCCCCACCGCGCCGGGGAAGAACGCCATCGGCACGAACACCGCCGTCAGCACCAGCGTGATGCCGATGATCGCGCCGGTGATCTGCCCCATGGCCTTGCGCGTCGCCTGCCGCGGTGACAGCCCCTCCTCGGCCATGATGCGTTCGACATTCTCGACCACGACGATCGCGTCATCGACGAGAATGCCGATTGCCAGCACCATGGCAAACATCGTCAGCACGTTGATCGAAAACCCGGTCGCAAACATCACCGCGCACGTGCCAAGCAACGCCACCGGCACGACGATGGTCGGGATCAGCGTGTAGCGGAAATTCTGCAGGAACAGGAACATCACCAGGAAGACGAGCACCATCGCCTCCATCAGCGTGTTCAGCACTTTCTGGATCGAGACCTGAACGAATGGCGATGTATCGTAAGGAATGCTGTACTCGATGCCCGGCGGGAAGAAGCGCGCGAGTTCGTCCATCTTGGCGTGAAGGGCTTGTGATGTCGAAAGCGCATTGCCGGTCGGCGACAACTGCACACCGATAGCCGCCGTCGGCTGACGGTTCAGCCGCGTCGAGAAGTTGTAGCTCTCGCCGCCGATCTCGACCGTCGCGACATCGCGCAGCCGCACCGACGAGCCGTCGGGATTGGCACGCAGCACGATGGCGCCGAACGCTTCCGGTGTCGATAACTGGCCCTGAACCAGAACCGTCGCCGAGATCTGCTGCGTCAGCGGATTGGGCTGAGCACCGATCCGGCCCGCAGCTACCTGCGCATTCTGAGCACGTATCGCGTTGATGATATCGTTGGAGGTCAGCTTCAGGCCGACCATCTTGTCCGGATCCATCCAAATCCGCATCGACCGCTGGGTCGCAAACAGCTGCGCGCTGCCGACGCCAGGGATACGGCGTACTTCGCCGATCACGTTGCGGTTCATATAGTCGCCCAGCGAAACCGCGTCGGACGAACCGTCCGTCGAACGCAAGGCGATGACGAGTAGGAAGCCGGTGCCCGCCTGCTCGATGCGCATACCCTGCTGCACGACCGCCTGAGGCAAGCGCGACTCGACGCGGCTGATGCGGTTTTGAACCTCGACCTGCGCCTCGCCGATCGGCGTGCCGGGATTAAAGGTAATCGTGATGTTGATGCGACCCGAGGCTTCCGAGGTCGACTCGAAATAGAGGAGGCCGGGAACGCCGTTGAGTTCTTCCTCGATCGGCCGCGTCACCGACTGATAGATGTCCTCCGGCGACGCACCTGGGAAGTTGGTCTGCACGGTGATCTGCGGCGGGGCCACTTTCGGATACTGCGCGACAGGAAGCAGCCGAATCGCGATCGCGCCCGCGATCATAATGAAGATCGCGACCACCCAGGCAAAGATCGGCCGGTCGATGAAAAAGCTCGGCATGGGTCGGTCGTGTCCGTCGTTCTAGTTGGTGCTCGGCGCCTTCGCGGCGGGCTTCTCTGTCCCCTCGGGGGCGGGCGTCGCAGCGTGCTTCCATTGGGTCGGCGAAACGCTGGCGCCGGGACGGAGCTTCTGGAAGCCCTCGACGACGACGTTCTCACCCGCCTTCAGGCCGCCATCCACGACCCAACGGTTATCGAGAACGCGACCGATAGCGACCGTGCGCAGCTCCACCGTCTTATCCGGCTTCACGACGTAGATCTGAGACGTACCGCTGCCATCCCGCTGCACGGCCTGCTGCGGCACCGCGATCGCTTCGTGCTGAATGCCCTGCTCGATGAGGACGCGGACGTACATGCCCGGCAGCAAATCGCCATCGGGATTGGGAAACTCGCCGCGCAATGTGACCTGACCGGTGGTCGCGTCAACGGCCGCTTCGGAAAACAGCAGCCGTCCGCGATGCGCGTATTCCTGGCCATCATCAAACAGCAGGCGCACCTTAGCCTCGCCAGGATCGGAACTCGACAGCGAGCCAACCTTGAGAGCACGGCGTAACGCCAGCAGGTCGCCGGATGACTGGGTGAAGTCGGCGTAGACCGGATCAAGCTGCTGAATGGTCGCAAGATTATCGACGGTCGCCGTTCCGACGAGGGCCCCTTCCGTGATCAATGCGCGACCAATGCGGCCCGTGATCGGAGCACGGACTTCCGAATAGTGCAGATTGAGCTCCGCTGCCGCGACACCGGCACGGGCCGCAGCCACATCGGCCGCAGCTTGCGCCAATCCTGCGACCGCTGTCTCGAGCTGCTGCGTGCTCGTGATATTGCGATCGCGCAGCTCTTTCTGCCGGTCGGCGAGCTGGCTGGCCTGAAGCTCCGCAGCCTCGGCCCGCTTCAGTGTTGCACGAGCGCGATCGACCTCCACCTTGAAGGGCGCAGGATCGATCCGGTAGAGCACATCGCCTTCCTTGACGATGCTGCCCTGCTCGAACACACGTTCGACCACGATGCCCGACACGCGCGGCCGAACCTCCGCAATGCGTGTCGGCGCGATGCGTCCGGGCAGCTCGTTGGTGATCGGCAAGTCTTCCGACCGCATCGTCACCACCGAAACGGCGACTGGCGGCGCACTGGCAGCGCCGCCGCCTGCAGCCTTCTGGTCATTCTGATCGCAGGCCGAAACCAGCACCAGCAGACCAAGGGCACAGAAAGCGCGTTTGAGCGCATATGGAACGAACATATGTGTTTCCCGGCGAACCGTCGTGTTGATCCTTGCGGCAGGCACCCTGACCGCACTGTTCCTAGGATTTGGCGGCAGCCGATACCGGCGCTGCGTCCTCATCCCCTTGAAGCAAACTTTCGATGTCGTTGAGCATCCGCTCGCGTTCTTTCTGTGACCACGTATAGAAGCCGAAGCATTCCATGAGCCGCAGCCCTTCCAGCGCCAGAAACGCAAGCATTGCTGCGTTCGGCTGGGATGATGCCTGCACGACCTCATCAATGTGATGACGATATGCCTCGTGGATTGATCCGCGCAGCGCCGCATCGCCGGCGAGCGCCGCGACAAGGTTCAACGCCACGGCACGGTCGGCTTCGGAGATCAATGGCATCGTGGACGCGATACGGCCGCGCATGACTGCGTCGGGAACAGGGCCGAGATTTGCGATACAATCGCGCAAACGCAAATTCTCGCGCTCGATGAGCCGTTCGATGATCGCTTTGATCAGAGCCTGCTTGCTCTTGTAGTCATAGAGAACGCTGGCTTTGCTGATCCCGGCCTCATGCGCCACGGCCTCCAGCGTCATGCGCGCGGCGCCATCCCGGCTCACCACGCGTTCGGCGGCGTCCAGAACAGCATCCCGGTCAATGACTCTCGTCCGAGCCATGGCATCCCATAATTAATAACCAACCGGTCGGTTATTAATGACATGCCAGGAATGTGTCAAACCACCTGCGGCGGTATTGCACAGCGTTTCCGAGAGATATGACGGTGCAGTCTACGACCCGCGGATCAACCTGCCGAGACGCATGATCCCTTCCTCGATCTTGGCTTCATCGGCCAACGAGAAGCTAAGTCGCAGCGTATTGGCCCCAGACCCGTCAGCGAAGAATGCGCCGCCAGGAACGAACGCGACGCGCTCCTTTTCCACGGCGCGCTTCAATAGCTCAGCGCCGTCCATGCCTTCGGGCAGCGTCACCCAGACGAACAATCCGCCTTCAGGTTTCGTCCACGTCACGCCCGGCGGCATATGGCGGGCGAGTGCCGCCAGCATCGCATCCCGGCGCTTCGAATAACGTGCACGCGCTTTCGTGACTTGATCGTCGAACGTCTGAGTCACCAGCCGGTGCATCACAATCTGGTTCAGCGATGAGCTGTGCAGATCAGATGCCTGCTTGATCAGAACCAGACGCCGGATCACAGATTGCGCAGCACAGATCCAGCCCACCCGAAGGCCCGGCGCAATGGTCTTTGAGAACGTCCCACAATAGATAACGCGGCACTTATCGATGCTGCCGCAGCGGGCCAACTCCAGCGCCTGCAGACACGGCATCGGCTCACCGGAGAAGCGGAGCGCGGCGTAAGCTGCATCCTCAATGATTGGAATATCGAGTTCCGTCGCGAGGGAGAGCATTCGCTCACGCGCGCCAAGCGACATCGTATTGCCCGACGGATTGTCGAAATCGGGAACGACGTAGGCCATCTTGACCTGCCCGGTGGCCGCCGCTGTCTCCGTATAGGCCACAGCAGTGCGATTACCATCCTCAGGACGCAGCGTATCGTACTGCGGTTCATAGGCCGAGAAGGCCTGCAACGCGCCGAGATACGTGGGCGCGGGCACGAGCACGGTATCCCCCGGAGACAGCAACAGCTTGCCGAGGAACTCCAGAGCCTGCTGCGATCCGGACGTGATCAGGATGTTGTCTGGCTCGCAGGGAACACCGAGCTTTCCCATGTAATCCACGATCCACTCGCGCAGCGGCAGATACCCCTCGCTCGTGGAGTATTGAAGCGCCTGACTCGCCAATTCCTGCGAGCCCAGGCAGTCGGCGTACGCAGCACGCGCGGCGTCTGCAGGAAACAACGCGGGATCGGGAATACCGCCAGCAAACGAGATGATATCAGGCTGATCCAGCAGCTTCAGCAGCTCACGGATTTCCGAAGCCTTCATCCGAGCCGCGCGGCTCGCATAACGCGGTTCCCAGCTCGCCGACTCGACCATGACAACCTCCCAGCGCGTCTCACATTATTATGTCAGCAATGCTGACCTATATGCAATTGCGTATCAGATACTCGGCCCGCCTTCCAGACGGAAGCGCTGTTTGATGCGCAGAAACAGAGCATCTCGCACCCCGCGATATGCATTCAGCACATGCTCGCGGCTGCCGGTCCCGACCATCAGCGAAGCATCGAACGTCGGCCAGTATTCGACATCAACCGCCATCGTGCGTGTCAGCTCCAATGCCTGGTGATGGGCCTCAGGCGACAGCGTGATGATCAGATCGAACGACGTGTCGTTCAAGTCCGCGAGCGTCTGGGGCCGGTGACGGTTCATATCAATGC
>JAEYYQ010000292.1 GCA_023428365.1 Pseudomonadota bacterium
GATGAAGCGCTGCATCGAGGCGCGGCTCGGATAGACGGGATAGGCCGTTGACCACTTGCTTGAGCTAACCAGAACACGCCGCCGGATTGCCATGTAGCCCAGCGTATTAATTATAGTAACGAGATAGTTGCGGGCATTCTTAAGCGAGCCGTTAAATATGCTCGGCGCGCTGCCGAACACATAAGATTTGAATGTCCCACCGATGATAATTAACTGGCCGCCGGGTTTCAGGACACGTGCTATTTCCATGAACGCTGGGACAATGTCGAAATACTGGTGAGCGGTGATGCAGAGGACGACATCGAAACGCGCGTCGGAAAAGGGAATGTCTTCTGCTTGGCCTGCAACGATATGCAGACCGCTTATGCGCTCACTCTCTGAAAAAATGGTGCCAATCTGGCGATAGATTCCCACGGGCTCCAGTCCAGTCAAGTCCTGAGTGACGGAGGAGAGTGACATCAGATTGACCCCGCTGCCACAGCCAATCTCGAGAACGGATTTTCCGGCGAATGTGACAGGAAGTAAGTCTAAATTGCTATTAGAAAATGGCAGTTGACGATCGCGTTCGATCCAGAAGCTATACTCGCGACAGCAATCCGCTGCAAACCATCCTCGTTCCGTGAGCTTCGACGCGTCAGGATCAATCCAATCCAATTCTTCGGCTGCGGCTCTGACCGGCGCGGGAGTATCTGAAACATCCTTCCCAAACTGCAACCGCTTCATAAAGCGTGTGAGTTCCGGCAGATCGGATTTGAGTACGATGCTTCGAGCCTGTTGGAAATCCTGCGAGGTCAATTCCATGCCAGCGTACCGGTTGTCGTTATATGTTGAACGGCCGTAGCTGGCAGATTGTTTCTTGTCCAAACGCAGGTCGACTGAGGCGACCCTATCTGCATGCCGGCGTATTATGATCTAGACTCTAATCTATTATGTTTGAGTTCTGTGGCCCGCACAGAGGGAGAATAGGACATATACATAGTGAACACCAAGCAGGCGAGGCGACTACTTGTACTCTATTAATTTTCCGGTGCGTCCAAGATGCAAATCGCGCCGGAATTTAAGAACACCGATCGCCTCTGGAAACCGACCAAGAACGTGAAAGAATGAAGTTGCGAGAGGAATCGATGTTGAGTTTCGACGTTTCATGAAGAGCCTGGCGACCTGCAACGGGTAAACAAGCGATAGAAGAAGTGCGGAGGCGCCCAAAACCAGGGTCCCCGCGGCGATTGCCGCGGGAATGCCCGCACCCCAGATCAAGGCACGGCGTGTCTCGACCACTTTGTGGTGCTCTGGCGCACCGCCGTGGATGTGTTTCCCATGTGCGAAGCTGTAGCCGGCCCGCACCGCCCTCCGCCACCATTGTGAAAAGCGTGTGATTGCTGCGTCGTGAACGGTCATAGGCTGAGGAAGACAAATGATGGCCCAGCCGTCCTGGCGCAACCGAACGCACAATTCCGGTTCCTCGCCCGCGATGAGATCATCCCGGTAGCCGCCGACTTTCCGTAGTGCCTCGACGCGCATCATGGCGTCACCGCCGCAACTGGCGTTCTCGCCGGGAGGAATGTCCCATTCGAGATCGCAGAGCCGATTGTAAACGGACTTCTCAGGAAATCGCTCGCGGCGGCGTCCGAAAACGACACCCACCTTCGAGTGCGCGGCGAGATGAATTTGTGCGGCGGTGATCCAGCTTGCCTCAACCTCACAATCCCCGTCGACGAATTGCACGTATTTGGGCGCGCCGGGCCTTTCAATCAGATATCGAAATCCTGTGTTTCGGGCGCGTGCTGCGGTGAACGGCCGGCTGAGGTCGAGTTGGATAACATGCGCGCCAAGACGATGCGCAAGGTCTACAGAGCCGTCGGTGGACCCTGAATCGATGTACACGAGATGGCTGACTTCGCCGCCCAGTGACTCGAGGCAGCGTCGCAGCCGCTCTCCTTCGTTGCGGCCGATAACGACGGCACCTACGTCCTGGGAACAGTCTGTGCCGATGCTCTCATTCGTTTCGGTCACGACGACGTTCCATCGAGGGATCGATTGCGAAGAGCGGTTTCGCGTGCGAGATCCTGCAGAAATTTTTGGGGATGGGTCGAAGCACGTCTGCGCAAGAAATTCATGACATTGGAGAGAGCAGTACCCGTGGCCAACGCCGCATCGGCGAGAGTGGCATACAGTACGCCGTGATGTTTGATAAAGTAGCGTCGCCGCGATTGAAACCAGAAGGGGGCACGGCGTGCGCGCCGTTTGGCGGCATCGGTCACGCCGGTGCTTTTGCCGACCAGATGGATGATCCGGCTCTCCGGCACATACCAGCAGGTCCAGCCGAGTTCGGCGGCCCGACGGCACAAGTCAGTCTCTTCATAGTAGAGGAAGTAGCCTTCATCCATCAGACCCACCTCTTCGAAAAGTTGGGTGCGGATCAGGATGCTGGCCCCGGATAGCCAATCGAACTGCATTGGAGTGTCTGGCAGGTCCGGGGCGACTTTCCATGGTTTCAGGATTTTGGATACAATTCCTAGTTGCAGGCTGGACTCGAACTCGCTGGCAACTGAATGAAACCGGAAGGCCGAGCACTGTCGTGTACCGTCTTCGTGCTCCAGGCGGCTTCCGGCCATCCCCACATCCGGGTGGGCGTCGAGAAAATCAACCAGAGCGCGCAATCCTCCTGGGCGAACAACCGTGTCCGTATTCAGCAACCAGACGAAATCCGGCCGGCGCGTCCGCGCTATCACCTCGCGGATAGGGCCATTGTTTCCATAGCTGAAGCCGCCATTGCGTGGCATGGCGAGAACGCGCGCCCACTTGGCCCAGCCGTTCTCTGCGATGGCTGCGGCGATCTGAGTACCCGAGCCATCAGGTGAAGCGTTGTCGGCGACAATGACCTCAGAGCCGGGAAACTGTGCGATCTCGCCTTCGAGGGACTGGAGACAATCCAGGGTGAGATCACGGGTGCAATAATTTACGAGTACGACCGTGACCGAAGCCTTTTGGCACGGCATTTGCTCATCGTTGGAATGCATGCAAGGTCCACTCGATACGGGACGTGATGGCCTCAAGGGGCCGCTCACGTCGCTGCATATCACAGGATCGTTGAGGTGGAATAAATCATGCACGAGTTGGTTGAGCGAGTAAGCCCCGTACACGGCGTTGAGATCGGTGTTTCAGGCCGGTTTTCCGAAGTGATGTGTAATGAAGTTGTTAAATAAGCACAGGAAGTTAACCAGGGAGCACAAAGTGATGAATTAAGTATTGCGCATTGTGCCATCGGTCCATTATTCTTAGCATCTACAAGTTCCGTGTGTGTGGGGTTAAGGCTGTCAGCAGCCGGTATGTCAGACGACCGAATTTCATTTAAAGGATGAAATCGTGAGCGTCGTAGGTGAGGGTAGCATCTGTGACGAGTATATTGGCTAGCCGCAGCGCGGTGAGGCGTGTTCGTTTTGTTTCCGTTTTCGGTGCATTTTGTGCTGTTGCCGTCGTGCCCGGCTCCATTTTTGCAGGCGAGATCGCAAGGGGGCCGCATTCGGGGGAAGCTCTCTCGACCGCGGAGATCGATCGCAAGCTGATCCCGGTAGCGGGGAGCCAGACTGGCGAGGCTGGGCGACGCTCGGGCGTTGCCGCAGTGACGGCCCCAAAATTCGACATGTCTCATGTCGAGCGCATTAGGTTGCGCGTTCTAGGCTACAGCGACCTCGGCGGAGATTATACCATTCATCCGGACAACACGCTGTCCATTCCGCGTGTCGGCAGGATCGACGTCTCCAACATGGGCGTGGGTGATTTAGAGCTGATGCTGGCTGACAAGCTCAGCGCGGCCACTCGGATGGATGTGACCGTCGCGATCGAGATTGCTCAGTTCCGCTCCTATTTCATCATGGGACAGGTCGCCGAAGCGGGTGCGCTCGAATGGCGCCCGGGTCTCAAAGTCATACAGGCAATTTCCTTGGCGCGCGGTGTGCTGCGTCAGGGAGAAGGCGGTGCTGAACCGGTGCAGTCCTCGTCTGCAGGTCGGCAATCGCGTACGCAGCTGACCTTTGCCCTCGCCCAGCTTGCGCGTCTCAAAGCAGAGCGCGAGGGTGGTAATGTCGTGGCTTCGAACGAGCGCGTGTTGACGCTCATCAACAGCGTGCCAGAGACCAGCCGGATGGCTTTGACCCGCCTGATTTCGCGCCAGAACGATATGCTGGCTGAACAGCGCAACATCTTGGAAGGCCAGGTGGATGGGCTTCGGCGTGAGCGCGAGGCGGCGGAGCGCGAGCTTCAGGCGGCCGAGACGCAGGAGAAGGCGATCCGCGAGCAGTTGCAGATCACGCGCGCCCAGCTCGCTGATATCGAGGGGCTGAAGGAGAAGAAGCTAGTCAGCAATTCTCGCTATCTCGAGCAGAAGTCCGCCTTGCTTTTGATCGAGGTTCGCTATTCCGAGGTCAAATCGCTTGTCGAGCGCGCCCGTGTGCGTCTGGAAACGGTTGATCAGCAACTGGTGATGGTGCCGCAGCAGCGCCGCGCTGCTCTTAGCGAGCGTATTGATACGTTGGAGCGAGAGGTCGCTCAGCTCGAGCTGACGTCCGGAATCCAGGCCAACTTCGCGGACGGCTCCCAGGACGAGGATGTTCTGAAGCTGCGCTATCATATTGCTCGCGAGACCGAAAAGGGTGTCCGCACGTTCCCGGCGAGCGTGTTCACGGAAGTGCTGCCTGGTGATGTTCTGATCGTGTCCGAGGGGCAACAGGATCGGACTGGCGCTGTGCGCGGTCCGGCCGGTAGGCAACCGGGCGTAAATGACGCGAAGGATAACGGCGCTGACGAAGCTCAGCGTAGGATCGAGGATGCCGCAGCAAATTCACCGACGCCTATATTCCGTCGGACATCGGAAGCTGGTCGTTCGGTTAGATAATACCAGCAAGTGCTGAAGAGGCAACATGGCGTGATGGGGGAACCTGTCGCGCCACAGTATTATGTGCAGATTGTCCGACCTTGTTATCAGTAAATCTTACTTGAAGTTGGCAGCGGCCTTACACATCGGTGCCCTTAGGGAGCTTGAAAGACGGTTGGAAGCGGGAGCTATAGTTATACACGAGCTCGAATTGATAAGAAGAATTCATCTCAAGACAATAGTAATTTGAACTGACTTGTGAAAGTCTACGTCCTTTTAGAAAGGAACTGTCACACGTTAAATGCTCCGCGAATGTGCTGAGCGCCGGCCGATGACGCGTCATCGATAAAATTGATTCTAGTTCGCCGCGACCGCGAGATGCAAGTGTGCCATCCCAGTGTGCACTCAAAAGTTATGTCCCGGTCTTTACCGTGAAGGGGGAAGACCAATTATCTCAAGCCGCACGCGACCTGCATTGACACTACGTAGCACTTTGCCTCTGGCGCGTATTGCGTCCAGAGCTGCTGTGACATCATCTTCCGGAGAAATCGCGAAGAGCGGGTCGGTTTCCCAAATCAACCAGAGGAGCGATCCTATAAGCGGCATTGTCGATGCTTCAGCACGATTGCGATGATCCGACCAAAGGAGATCGTGAAAGACCTCACGTCGATCGCCATGACTTAAGGCGCGCATATCTGCGTCGCGGAGCCAAGGATGGTTGCGGCGAAGGTTGGGCTCGAAGGAGATAAGTCCCAGAAAAAGTATATCGGTTCGGACATTAAAGTTGGCTAATTCAGGCGCGAGCCGATCGATATCCGTTGATATCGGCTCAGCGGGGTAATAGGGGCGGAGAACTAGTATTTGGAGCCCCACGAGAAAAGCGAGCCCAGCAATACAGAATCGCCTGGAGAGTGTGGCCAACCCGAAGGCCATTACCACCGCGGCGAGAACCGTCGTCCAAACGAATGCTCTCACGATCAGAACCGGCCGAATAAAACTTAGTATCAATAGCAGCACCGGTGTTCCTGCCACGAGGACAAGGCACAGCCAGAAAGCACGGCGCTCCGCGCGCCATGCAGCATAGAAGCCGGCTACCAGTGCTGTAATTATTATTGGTTTGCTCAAAGCGGGATATGGGTAGGCGCCGGTTATCTGGGACCATGCCCAACGCAGGCTCGGGGCTGGAATCCAGAAGTTTGCTAACGTTTCCCGCGTGTGAAATATTGCTGGCCAAAGCCCCGGCAATATCAAGATAAACCAGAGCAGGCTAGCTACCAAGAAGCCGATTAGAATTCGCGGGTCATTTGCTCCGGTCATGACCATGGCAACTAACGCCAGACCGACCAAAGGGACGATAAGAATGCCTGTCGCTTGGGTATAGAATGCCAGTGCCGCAGCGCCTGCAAACAATAACCACAGGCCAGGGTTGCCGCCGCGTCGGAGGATCACCGCTACCGCCAGAACGGCAAGTAAAATTGTGAATGTAAATAGGGGGTACATCCGTAAGTCACGCGCCTGCGCGATAAACAACGGTGACAAGGCCACCAGTGCCGCCGCCAGTATTCCAACTCGCGTGCCGCCTAGAACGCGGCCAATGCCCCATACCAGCGGCACGGTTCCGACGGCAAGCACACCACCAAGCACGCGCGCTGTTCCCTGCTCATAGCCGAAGATAGCCATCCACGCTTTTAGAAGAGCATAATAAATAGGGCGGTGGGCGTCCGCTGCCCAAAGCCTTCCGAACAAATCCGTCCAACTTTCCTGTGCAAAGGCGAGTGAAGTATGCTCGTCGTACCAGAGCGCTGGGTTTCCAATTCGCCAGGTAACAGCTACGAACGTGATTCCTGCGCAAACGGAGACAATAACGATTTCAGTGTTGGATACGGCTTTTGCGGAACACGACATGGAGTTACCAATATGACCAAAAACAAACGCCGCGAGCAATGCATGGCCACTGTAGCGTATTAAAATCCTACGATTTGATCCACCATTGCGGAGGTATACCAGAAGGCAAGATGGCTGCTAAGAGTATCGCACCAGGAAACGTGGGGAAATAAGAATCAGCAACTTCAATACGAAGTTGGTAAAAGGTTGAATGTAATCTCTTGAGTGGGGAAGAGCGTGGTTGGCGCGTGCAAAAAAAATTGAAGTTCCACCATTTAAATAAATATGACGTTCGGAGGCATAAGTAGTGCATTTGTTAGATGTCACGATTACATGCCAGTGTACGGTCTCATCAGATAGTTCTCTGAATAAAGATCGGTGTGGGACGTCCATAAGCACCCGAGCACCTTCATGGACAAAGTCATTGCTCGTAGTAGGGGCCATGCCAATCCGGCGGTAATGAGACAGACGGCCGCCCGATACTAAGATTTATTGGCCTACCATCCACACGCACATTACTGCGCGCCGTAATGCGACGTCCGACGACCCAGGCATCGGTATTGGTATGAGGGCCGCGAACGAATTGGTTGCGCTCGATTAAGACATCCTCAAGCCCCTCGACAGTGCTGATATCTCGATTCTGGGGACCAACAGCGAGGGTCCATGATCCGTTATTCTCAATGTCTCCGAGAATGTTATCGGCAATAACGACATAGCGCGTTGCCCACCGACCTTGCGTTTCCGCCCATGCGTCGGAGTACGGCAGCAAGCCACCAGAATGCAATTTCAGAGCGTGACGAATGGACGGTTGATCGGGCGTCGAGCTATGCGCAATACCGCGCAGTGAATTATGCTCAATAACTCCCTTATACAGCGCGAAGAGCCGAACGGTATGTTCCTCGGCACGGCCAACGTCATTGCCCATGATGGCGAAATAGGCGCCAGCCGAGCCAATATTCAGATGCGGTTTAGTGACTTGTCCAGTAATCACGTTGTCGACGATAAAAATCTCTCGCGGATTATAAAACGGTATTCGCGGATTGCGTTCGGCGAAATATCCAAGAGCCCCCCCGATATCGATCTTGTTATCTCCGCCTGGTCGCGTGAGTTCATTGCCATAGATCAGATAGCGGGACCCGCTCGTCGAATGTTCGATACCGTCGGCTATACTGAGTCCCATAATCGTCAGATCGTCGGTAAACCTATCGTTCAGGCGTCCTGAATTGATGATCACTTTATGAACAACCGGTTTGGGTCCGGTTCCATAGCTTCCAACGATAATGCCATCGCTATTGCGATTAATCGAAACGATGCCAAACGCCTCACCGCGATTGAGCAGAACGCGTTTGCCGGCATAGGTGCGAGGGAGTTCGGCTTGGCGTAATGAGCCAGAAGGGCATCCGGCAAAAGCGCCAGCCCCAGATACGCAGATGGTGTTTTCGCCGGGGAAGGTCTTGGCAGGGTCCTCGACAGTGATCGTGACAGACGCTTCGGAGACCACCCCGTTTTGAGTTCGTGCTCGCAGTCGCACGGTATACTGACCCGGGTTGTCAAAGACGTGCGCCGCAAGGGGGCCGCCAGTTTGAGTGTTCCGAGGTTTTCCGGAATATTCCCAGGTCAGGCCTCTATCGTCGCCAAAGTCGAACGCGTACTCGACTTCTCGAAACGTATCCATGCCGGATGATGCGGTTGTCCCAGTGGCATCGAACATCACTGCAAGTGGGGCTGGCCCGCTGAGGCGAGTTGCGTCGATCGCCGCAGACAACGTATTGGGCTCGCTGGATGCGCCTGTTACGCTTGAGCAGGCAAGAATGACCGCGGAGCCAAACAGTGCCACGAGGGTTGGTCGAAAATTTCGATCGTAGCGACTTTTATGGGATGACACAGGCGTGGCTCCAAACAAATCAATATAGAAGCGGATCAAGCGGCGATTGAGGGGCCGCGGAGTTCATTGTACATCGATCGAAAACTCAGAATGTCGGTAAATACTCAGTGCAGGCTTTTCTGGTCCTCTGATGCAGAGGGTACACCAGGAACTGTGCGTCGCCGCATGACGGCGAGATTAGCTGATGGATCGACGACAATTAATTCGAATGCATTGGTAAACTGAGCTTCTGGCCGCTGCATCCAACCCGCGATGCCCACCCAGTCTGCGAGATATGCAATTGGGCTCGCGGTGATATAGTTGAGCGCATGCCCATCTCTTCGGAGAGCGCTCAAAGCCTCGGGATTGACCTTGCCGTCCAAATTGATGGTGCGATCGTGCCAATAGCCGAGCGTTCCTGTTTGCACGGCGCCGATCCACGTATCTGACGATACGTTGCTGTTTATCCAGCGAACAACCTGAAAATGCTCATGGACGTGTATCCCGGGAAGTAGCAATCGCACAAGCAATGCTGAGGACATCAGCAATGCCGCGATGCCGGCAACTGAAGCCATCATATCCGTGCGGTTTGGCATCACGGACTGGATCGAACTGATCATGACAGAAACGGAGGCGACAATCAGCAGGGGCGAAAGTGGTGCGAGATAGCGACTCATGAAATGCGGCGCGCCAAAGAAAAATCCATAGTAGCCGCAGAGCAGGATTCCGTACAAAATGTAAGCAGCGATGACAAAGCGTATCGAGCCACCCCGCCTCCAAACGCCAAGAACAAAGGCGATTAGGACGCCGGTGACGACGGCTGCGGAGGTCGCGATCACCGAGGCTTTTGATTCGAATGACCCGGGAATGGGAAGCATCGGGACGAGATGCTCGAATAGCTTTACGGGAACCAATGCTGCGTTCTGTCCGAAGTGAGATCCGATTGACTGGGCGGCGCCGCTAATGGGAACGATTGAACCAAAATTGATTTTGTTATTTACCAGCCATGGCGTGGCGATCAACAGTGTGACAGCCGCACTTGGGAGAAGAAGAAGAACAGTGGAAACAAACCCACGCCGTTCGGTAAAAAGTGCGTAGACTGTCCAACTGCCGAATGTTGCTATCACTAGAAATACGCCATCGTTTCTTGCCAGGAACGTAACGCCGCATAGCGCGCCAAATATCAATCGATCACTCAAGTTTGCGCGCGAACCGAGTGAAACGAGGCGACCAAACCACACCAAGGTGGTCACGACGGTGAGTGTGTATAGGCCGGTCTCCAATCCATTCATCGTGTGGAGGAGAAGTAGGGGGCCTGTGTACCACAGTGCAGCGGACAACCATGGCCATAGGGGATCTGCATCTTGGCACTGCAGTACGGTTCGAGCGAACGCACGGACGGCAAACAGACCAGCTATAGAGAAAGCAGCTGATAGGAAAATGACGCCGACGAGGCTTGCGACCTTGTCGCCATCGGTAGCGAGATAGCTTAGAGAAAATAGAAATGTGGCTAACGGCTGCACGCCATTCGTCGGAATGGTTCCATCCGAAACGGAAAGGCCATGGCCAATTGCCATGTTCCGCGCAACGGTGAGCATTAGGTAGCCGTCTTCGGTAATGAAGAACTCCGATAACCACGGCTGGCCGAGTGCTATCGGGAACAGGCGATACGCCGTCGCGCCGAGTACGACGAGGAATGTAAAGTAGTATAGAATGTCCTCAGGAACGGACTTGCCTTGATCACGTGACATCGACGTATACCGAGCTGTTGCAGATCGACCGGGCACCATTGTTGACGTTCGTGGCGATGGTGGCGCTTTGGGTTCGATGCTGTTTAGGTCCTAGAAGCGTTACAAGGGACACAAATAGCTAGAGTTTAAGACGCTTGAAGATGAATTCAGGTTGGCAGCAAATCATCGTCATGATGATGCGCCATATCGGACGCACATAAACGACGTCATGTTTTCTTGTTATGGCGCGGAGAATGGCCCGGCCAACTTCTTCTGGTTCAGCGGTCAACGGCCCAGGAAGCGCCATTCCATCTGTCATTCGTGTGCGGACAAATCCGGGCTTGACTGTAATGACATGAACCCCTTTTTCGGCGAGCCGATTCCGGAGGCCGGAAAGGAAGGCAGTAAAACCGGCCTTGGCCGCACCATAAACGTAGTTTGCCGCACGACCGCGGTCGCCAGCGACTGACGAGATGCCCACAATGGTGCCGCTTCCTTGAGCCACCATTTTTTCTGCGAACATCCCGAGCAACAAGGCGGGGCCTTCGAAGTTTGTACGAAGTATAGTTTCCGCGTGAGCCGGGTCTATTTCGGCTCGCGACTGCTGGCCGAGCAGGCCGACGGCACAAATCACTAGGCTTGGGCAGATGCCTAGTGCGTCTATGAACTGAGAAAAGCTGGCTGTATCGAAAATGTCGAGATGCCGAGTGGAGACGATGGCGCGAGGCACACGCAGCTCTATATTCCGCGCCTCACGGTCGAGTGCATCGATATCTCGACCACAAAGGGTAATGCTCCATTCCGCCCCGGCTAGGATAAGCGCAGTCGCTTTCGCGATATCCGAAGTGCCACCGATAATGAGTGCGGTTTTTGTATCGAGAGTCATGGTGCGAGACCATGTGGTGTGAATGGCTGGCTGCGATCAAGAAGACTACAAAGATAGTCGAGTTGATTGCAGTGATATGAAGCGGCTTCCCGCCCCGGTCATCCGACGCATTTCGCGAAATGAATCGGTTCGATGATCGGATTGCTCCAGCGTGCGGGCACTCATGCGGGAATCCTTCGCCAAATAGAAGCGACCACCATGAGATATTGTAATCGCATCGAGCTTGTTCATCAGTTCGAAGCATCCAGGGCGAAGTGGGAAATCCAGTGCGAGAGTGTATCCTTCCGTCGGAAAGGAGTAGTGACTGTCCTGACGACCCATCCTTTTCAGGACGGCGAGAAATGATCCGTGTCCAGCCTCTGATATGCACTCAAGAAGCGTGCCAAGGCCTCGCTCGGCGGTTGCCAGTGGGATGACACATTGAAACTGCGCAAATCCGCGACGACCATAGATCCGGTTCCAATCCAGGATCGAGTCGAGTGGGTAGAAAAATCGATCCCAATCGATAATGTGTTCACGCGCTGACCGCCGCGCATTCGCATAATAGAGGGAATTGAAGGCGCGAACGGAATACCGGTTCAAAGAAAAGCTCGGCATATCGAAAGGTACGGTCGTTTGCGACCTGGGTGGCGTCTTGAATGGGTTCTGCTGCTGCTCAGGGGAAAGCTCGCTATGTAATGAGTGCTCGCCGAGCACGACAAGGGAGCGACCGAGACTTCGACCTCTTGCTAGACAATCAATCCAGGCAACTGAGTAAGTTGAATTGAGCGATCTCTCAAAATGATCAATGGCCTCGGAGAGGCACGCGGCAGGTTTAACTTGTTGCTGGATCCAGGCGCTCTCCACGGGCATTAATCGGAATGCGGCGCGTAGAATGACGCCAGTAAGGCCCATGCCACCGATTGTGAATCCAAAGAGTTCTGGCTCGATCTGCGGAGAGCAGCGAACGATGGTTCCGTCCGCGATCATGACGTCAATCCAGTCAATGTATCGCCCGAAGGATCCCTTTGAGTGATGGTTCTTCCCGTGAACATCTGCCGCGATCAATCCACCCACCGAGACGTACTTTGTGCCGGGCGTGACATGGGGAAACCAGCCGCGTGGTAGAAATGCAGATATGATATCCGCCAGCTGGACGCCTGCTTCCGCTGTGAGGCTGCCGGTCGTCTCATCGAATGAAATCATTCGATTGAATCTCGTCATATTCAGTGTCGATGCGCCGTTTAGGGCGCTATCGCCATAGGCACGCCCACATCCGCGAGCGATAGTCGGTCCTGAAAGAACTATATGACGAACATCATCGTTCGATCGCGGGTAGTGTACTGCGCAATCAACGGCTGGGTACCGCCCCCATCCTGTGAGGTGCATGGCTATATCCGCGCGCAAGAAGGGTTGAAGACGTACTTGCGGTCAAGGCAGTATTTAATAATGTAACCGATCATGAGGCCAATGACGGCTCCGAGCTCCCGCATTAAAGTGGTGTGCCAGGTGAGCCAGAATACTGTCTCAAAACTCCAGAAAATTGCAGTCGTTACAATGCCCGTGGCTGTATACCAAAAGAACTGCGTACCAGTGGATTTTAATCCGGTGGTGGCATCCATGAAGATCCAGTGCTTGTCGAGAAAGTATTTTACAATCAGACCGCTCGCTGTACCTGCCAGCACAGCCAGTGCAAATCCAAGGTTGTCGCTATTCCACGCCAAAATGAGACGCTGGATAAAAAGATTTGTGACGGTCGCGACCACTGCGAACACCGCATAACGTATCGGTAAAGTTAGTGGATCGGACACAACAGCTACTCATGGACAATGAGGAAAGCGAATTGAGAATATAGATGTTGCGGTACTCGGCATGGACGAGTGAACCGTAGAGAACCACGGATTTAGAACGTGAAGCGCGCAAAGACCGCTGCAATTATGATGCCAACCATGGCCGCCAGGCACAAGAGGCTAATCTTATCGCGACAAGCGAATACGATTGGATCGTCATCCATGAAGCCTCGGTGTGTCATGATCACCATGCGGTTGATCCAATAGAACAATATCGGACACAGCAACCACATCAACGATGGCTCTGAATAGAGGCCCGCAATAGTGGGGCTGTTAATATAAAGTGCCATGACAAGTACGGCCGCTTGTCCGGAACTCACCGCCATGTTGCGAATGGTGGGAAGGTCATTTGTCAAATAGGCTCGTCCGGGTGTGTTTGTCTGACCGTTTCGTTCTTGGTCGACCAGCTCTGCTTGACGCTTAATCGCGGCCAACGAGAAAAATAGAAACATGGAAAAGGCGAGCAGCCAGGGCGATAGCGGAATTCCCGTTGCTGCGGCTCCCGCAAGGATGCGCACCGTGTACAACCCAGCCAGCGCAATGATATCGACCAACAACTTACGCTTGAGCCAGAAGGAGTAGGCTGCGGTCGCCGCGAGATACAGTACGAGCGTCGCAATAAACGCTGAGGTTGTGAATAGCGCCAGAACGAAGGCCGCGATAATCAATCCCACGGCAAGTGCAATGCCGTGCGAAATGCGTGCAGCGCCCGATGCAAAAGGACGGTTGCGCTTGCGCGGATGCGCGCGGTCGGATGGCAGATCAATGATATCATTGATGATGTAGATGCCCGAGGCAGTTAGGCTAAAGGCCACCATCGCGATGAGCGCGGTGCTGAGCGCACCGAAGTCATGAGACGCGAAAATTGGTAGCAGAATCAGGAGGTTCTTCGACCATTGATGCGGCCGCATGGACTTGAACAGCGTCCAAAATGTCTGAACTCGTGATCCACCGGGAGCGTGTGCTAATCCGCCGTCGGCGGAAATATGAAACTGATTGCTCCCGTGGACAGGTGCTGGATCCGGAATGTCTAATGGAGGCGACAAGTGGTGCGCTCCCCTTGAGGGAAAACATGAAGAAGATGAGTGAATTTAGGTCTGCTAGCGTTAGCAAATAGCAACATGAGCTATCAAAAAAGCAATCATAATTAATGGAGTAGTGGATGGCGGAGAAAGTCACTTAAGTCGAGAGGTGTTGTTAACGATGTCTTCGCGTCATCGAGGCTTGTGGTTGCGTAGCCGATGCATTGAGACAGAGGCGCACATGTTTCAGGCGCAATCAGGCTGCAGTAAGCATTTTTCTAGTGTTTAAAGCTACGCTGCCGTCGGCCGTGCTGTCGGAGCAAGGGTGGATGTTCATGGATAAGATGCAGTCCCAGTGCCTTGGGACTCGCAATAGCCTAGCGGTGGTTGTTGCGTGTAACAACGACGAGATCCTTGCGTCCAATCTACTAAGATCTCCTATGATCGCGGCAGGGGGGATTCCGGTTCATGTCGAACGCGGAGCCGCATCAGCAGGAATTGCTTATAATAGGGGGCTTTCGGTGACGAGCGCTGACCTCGTCATTTTTGCGCATCAGGATGTTTATCTCCCGTTTGGCTGGGAAACGTTGCTGCACGCGCGGATTGCGGAGCTTGAGAAAAGCTGTCCGGATTGGGTGTTGCTGGGAAATTATGGGGTTGATGATAGTGGTGCGCACTACGGCCCAGTCTGGTCATCTTCGATCGGGAGCATCATTGGCCGGATCTCGCCCACCCCTGTTGCGGTTCAGAGTTTTGACGAGCATTTGTTTGTAATGCGCCGCGATTCTGATTTCTCGTTCGACGAGAATCTTCCGGGGTTCCACCTTTATGGAACGGATATTGTTCAGATGGCTCGGCGGAGGGGGCGCGGTTCGTATGTGATGCCGCTTCCGCTTATTCATAATGACCGCTTCAAGGATCAACTTGGGAGCGATTATCTCGAGGGTTTTCGCTACATGCAACGCAAGTGGAAGGACGCGCTACCACTTGTATCACCGGTTGCGAAGATCTCCTGGCATGGGCTCCAGCTCATGCGCTCACGCTGGCGGAATTTCAAGTCTCATGTGTCGCGGCAGAGCAGCGCCGCCCCGATCGATGTGGACCCGCGTGTCTACGCATCTTTGTGCGGATGGCATGATGTCTCCGATACGCGGACAGGGCGGAGCTGCGACGTTACATCGGCGTAGTTACGGGATGGTCGAGGAAGGCGGGTGATAGTTCTCAGCAGGTTCCCGTCATAATGGTATGAGGTGAGGTCAAGATACGCCGATCCCGATGAGAGCGGATATGGCATCACGATTGATCCATAGAGCCAATCCACCCAGTGCCAAGCCGACAGCCGAGAAGAACGCGTCGTGCAGCCAGTCCCAAACTTTATGCCGACGGGCCAGGTTGATGATCAAGGGATGGATGAGCATTACTGCAAGACCTTGCCCGGTGAGCCCACCGATCAAGCCGGCGAACTCCACGCCGATGATGAAGCAGGTAATTTGAATTGTGGCGCGCGCAACAAAAAGGAAGAAGAAGTTGCGTGAATCGCCATTTGCAAGCGCCGCTTGATCGTACGTAAGCCCGATGACTTGCGGAATTTGCATGCACGCGACCAACGTAACCATGGCGCCTGCCATGGCGTAGCGCGCATCATAAAGGAGATGAACAATCCAGCTCCCGCAAAACGCTAGTATCAGCATGAGTGCGAGGATTGTCGTCGTGAGGCCGAATCTTAGAAGGCGGACCTTGCGAAAATTCTCCAGCCGCTCGTGGGGAGGCTTCTCGCGGTATAATGGAATCAGTATCCGGCTGATAATAGCGCCGCCGAGCAACATTGGAGCGCTCGCAAGAAAGTACGCGATATTGTAGAGGCCAAGCGTATCGAGGGACAAGTATTTTCCCAGGATGGCCTTATCGCCTTGTGCCACGATGAAACCGAGCGCTGTGCTCAGAAACAGCCACTTTCCGAAGTGAATCAGTTCGCGGGCTGCCTGCGGATCCCACGCGAGCCTGTTGCGCGCATTCGGGAGTAGTATGTGCGCGAGTATGAGCTTCGCAAGGGCGCCGATCACGGCGCCGATGACCAGGGCCCATACCGACCTCATGATCCAGGCGAGCAAGATCATGATAACCGCGCCGATGATCTGGCTCGTGAGATCGAGAATGACGACACGTTCTAATTTCAGGTGTCGATTCGCGGTATCGATCTGAGTGGGATTAAATCCCGCCAATAGAAGAGATAGGCCTGCTACGGGTAATAGCTGAGCGAGCAGTTGCTCATTATAAAAATATGCGGCCGGCTGAGCTAAAATGCAACTTCCCAGCCAGAGAAGTGAACCGCGGGCTACTTGGATCGTCCACGCCGTATTCAAGAATGCCGGGTCATCGCCACGCTTGTTCTGCATGATCGAAGGTCCCAAGCCGACGTCTGAGAACATCGCGAGTCCCACCAGGAACACGGATACTAATGCCATCAGGCCAAAGGCTTCAGGGTACAAAAATCGCGCGAAAATCAGGTTCGTCGCGAGCCGAAGCATCTGCGCAGCTACGAAGCCTACGGCGGTCCAGCCGATGCTGCGTACCAGCCGTGCTGACAGACTATCGCCCCCGAAGACGTTGATCATCGATGTCATGCCGGGAAGGCGGTGGGTAGGGAGTTTCCGGTTGAATGCTCGTATTTAGTTTCGGCAACATCCAGCGGGCGCAGACGGCGTAACGCGTTGCACAGCGCTGCGAACACCACGCCGAGGTGAAGGGTCAGACCGACATCACTCGTCGTTGCGACGAGAAACAGCCAGCCAGCGACGATTGCCACGATGACGGCGGTTGCGCGGGACCAAGTTTCCGCGTCTGATGCGCTTTTCTTCGGATGTGGTTTGGACATTGCTGCCCGGCGAACGGCGGGGACGATGAGGCCCATGTGTGCCGGGGGAAGGACAAACACGAGCGCGAACATCGCAAGCCCGAGCAGACCGAATGTGAGTGCAATTTGGAGATAAAGATTAGTGATATCGATAATGCCTTGTCCCTGAAGCAAGTGATCGAAAGCGCCGCTCTGCAAGAAAAAGCGGTCCCCGAAAACCGGGAACTTTGTGATGTATTCGACAGATGTCCACACAAGCTCCTGACGGTATGAAAAGGTTCCATGCTCGTCATAGGAGCCAACATCTCCCTGTGCCAACCAAATGATGCCGCCGGTCACGACAATCGTCAGCAGAAGTGACATCACAAGGCGGAGGGACGTGCTGCGCAACATGAGGAATTTGTAGACGCACCAAGCAACGACAAGTCCTCCAAGGGCTCCGCGGGAGTTGGTTGTCAGCATAGCGGCGACGAAGGTGACACGCAGTGAATTAACCGCGACCCATCCAATGGAAATGCGTTGGCGTAGATACTCAAGCCCCATGAAGGCAGCCGCGAGGTGGAACGCAAGTGAGTGAGTTCCGGCCGTCGCATTGATGCGAATGCCGCCATCACGAATCTCGCGAATGAAGATATTGAAGTCACCATAGATATCCCAGGCTTTGGCGCGGGAGATCAGGGCAACTATTGCCAGAATGATAGATGCGATAAGGAACGCCTTGAGAAATGTGTCAATGTCGTCGGTCTTGCGCACCGTGTAGACGATGACAGCGTAGGGCAGAGCAACACAAAGAAGCTGGTCGATTAAAAAGCGGAGCCCACCCGTGATGTTAGGGGACGACGGCAGGCTGACAGCGAGGATTTGCGGGACGTTGGTCGCCAGTACAGGTGTCCCCGGAAACACTATCAGGAACGTGCTGTAAACAATGTAGCAGAGGAGTACGACGGTGGTGCCATTAAGTATTCGTGAACTGTCGGGTTCCGATCGAGAGAGTAGGATCGGGATAAGCAGGACGATCGCCGCCAATTTGATATGTGTGACGTCTAACAGATAGTTGATCCCGGGAAAAGGAAGGGGCGCCGAGATGAACACCGGGACCGCCGGCACGGCGATCAAGTAGAAGGCTGCGCGGTCACGCGCTTTTATAGGGGCGACGACAAGCAAGAGAGCTGCGACGATGAACAGCGTCGCCAAAGGGTTATTGAGGATCAACACGAGAGGTGCAGACGCTGCCCAGAACCCGAAGGCGCGTGCACGCACGGCGAACGGAATGGACGTCGGCGTTATGACAAACGCGATGCCGAGTGCGATCCAGATGTATACAACGGCCGCAATTCCCGCACCCATTGTGAGTGTCCTTGGATAGCTATGCGCTCATATTCGCGCTGAGATATACGATGCAACCGGAATGCAACAATGGTGCCATGGATCAGCTATAGCAAAGAATGCGATCCGCAAGCCTTGTACTGGTTAACCAAAGTTAATCAATGGCGCAGATAGTGTAGAGGAAGATTGAAGAATGGGTTGCCAGGAGACGCGTTTCATCGCAATTCGCCAAGAGCAATTCTAAGGATTTGCCATTGAACGCCACTTTCAAAGCCCCTGAGATCGTCACGGAAGATCATGCAGTTGCAAACACGCGGGCTATCCGCATTCGCGGTTATGGTTTTGTGTTTTCTGGGGTGTGCTGGTGTGAGTAGCGCCACCTCCGATCGCGCGTCCAATCAAGAGACTTGGGATCGTCTGGGCCCACAGAACGATGTTTCTGTACTATGGGTTGGACACAGTCTGGTTGAGACCAAGGGGACGACCGATTGGGGTGAGCACAGCCTCATGACAATTCTCGGTCGCCTCGCTGAAAGCCGTGGCCTTGGTTATCGCTTTGGCGACCATACGCTTTGGGGCTCGGCGATGTCCGCGCTCTGGCGGGGGCGACCGCATAGCTACTCGCGCGATGCATCCGTGATGGTGCCGAAGCGCGAAGAATTAGAGCGTACGGCGAGCCAGTACGATACGCTGGTCATCACTGAGGGGCTGCCACTGACGCCCTCATTGAAGAATGAGTACAGCGCGTATTATCTGAGGCGGTTCTACTGCACGCTCAAACAGGCTAATCCTTCCGCGAGAGTCTATCTCTATCAGACCTGGGTCAATTTCCAGGGCAATGACGAGCACTCGAACTATCCGCCGGTGCATCGGTTCGATTGGCGCGCGGAAATGACGGCGCAACGCAAGGTTTGGGAAGAGCTTGCGGACACGGCATCGCGTGCCGAGGTGCGTGCACCCGGAATGTTTGATCGGATCGGATGGACGTCGACGAGCGATGGTGGCTGCAAGATCGAAGATCCGATCCTTATCGTCCCGGCGGGGCAGGCGTTTATCGCGCTCGCTGATCATCTCGCCAGCCAGAAACCGGGTGAGGCGATAAAGCTCCCGAGCGGCGAGCCTCTGACGATCTCGCATGTCTACGGGAATCCGTACGTGGATTGGCCCTCTGATTGGCCACTCAAGGGGGATGCAAACGACATCGATCCCGGTCCAACGATTGCCGGCCTCAAGCGCCGCAGGCCTGATGTTCCTCATGATGATATACACGCCAGCCCGCTGGGTGTTTACTTCGTGGCTGCCGTGCATTTCGCGACGCTTTATCGACAGTCCCCGGTCGGCTTACCTGCACCAGCCGTGATTGGTGATGACGTCGCGCGCCTCTTGCAGTGCATCGCCTGGAAAACGGTGGTTAACGATCCGCGCGCCGGGGTGCTCGGCAATGCGGACGAGTGTCAGGCTTGACGGGATCAGCAGAGTTTTCTTGTACTTATACGCGCTCTGGCGAGACGCGATGTCGACCTGCCTAGAGAGATATTAGGCGCGAGCTTTTTCGTATTTGGCAGGCTTTTTGCAAATGGTGATTGTGCGGCGGTCGCCGTGGCCATGCCAAGGTAGCGAGAATGATTGAGGATATTCAGCAGGATGTGCGACGTCCTTTGCTGGAGGACATTGCGCTCCGGACAGGACGCCAACTCCGGATTGCATATCTTGTTAACCAATATCCGAAGGTAAGTCACACGTTCATCCGGCGTGAGATTTTGGCGACGGAACGGTTGGGGCTTCACGTTGAGCGGCTGGCTCTCCGCGGTTGGGACGAGAAAGTCGTCGATGCACGCGATGAGGCGGAGCGGCCGCGCACGCGTTTTGTCTTAAAGGACGGCCTTTTGCCATTAATTGGGGCCGCAGCGCGCCAGTTTATCAGGCAGCCGAAGGCGTTCGCGCGGGCGTTGGCGGAGGCAGCGAAGATGTCGCGTCGGTCGACGCGATCGCTACCGTATCACCTTGTTTATGTGGCGCAGGCCAGCCGCATCAAGGAAATGCTCGACGAAACTCCGGTCGACCATCTACACGCCCATTTTGGTACGAACTCCACTGAGATCGCGCGCTTTGTGAGCCTGCTCGGGGGGCCGACGTACAGTTTTACCGTTCACGGTTCCAACGAGGCAGATGACGGGAAGTATCTTCATCTCGATCGCAAGGTGCGGGATGCGAAATTTGTCGTGGCGGTGAGCGCCTATACGCGGAGCCAGCTTTTGAGACACGCTGCGCCCGAGGATTGGCACAAAGTTCACGTTGTGCATTGCGGGCTTGATCAGGAGTCGTTCAATGACACCGCACAGGCGACTTCATCTCCGATATTCCTCTGTATCGGCCGCTTGAGCCCCGAGAAAGGGCATTTGATCCTACTCGATGGGTTCAGGCATGTAACCTTGCACAATCCTGAAGCGCGCCTGGTGATCGCCGGCGATGGTCCTTTGCGTTCACTGCTCGAGCAGCGCATTCGAGATCTGGGCCTGGAGACCCATGTCCGGATCACCGGCTGGATCAGTGGGGATGCCGTCCGCGAAGAGATCCTCGCGTGCCGTGTGCTCGTTCAGCCCAGCTTGCAGGAAGGACTCCCGGTGGTGATCATGGAGGCGATGGCACTTGGGCGGCCGGTGATCTCGACCTATGTCGCGGGTATTCCGGAGCTGGTTGTGCGCGAGACAGGTTGGCTGGTGCCCGCTGGTGATGCGCAGACTCTGGCCGACGCCATGGAGCGCAGTATCCACCTGCCGGATGCGGAAATCCGTCGTATGGGAGCGGCGGCGCACGACAGAGCGCGCGCACGTCACAGTATCGATCAGGAAGCGGCGAAGCTGGCAGTTCTATTTGCGGAGCCTTCCTGAATGGAGCTGCCATCGGCGTCGGAGTTTGATTTCAAGAGGTTGGCGAAAGCCGCTCTGGCGTCGCCGTTGCCTTACGCCATGCTGACGGCGCGCGCGCTCCGGAAAAGCCCGATCACGGTGCTGTGTTATCATACGATCCGCCCCGACAATGATCCGATCGACGCGTGGACCGCGGTGCGCCGCTCCGATTTTGTACGGCAGATGGAGTTCCTGCACGCGCGCTATGACATCGTCAGCCTCGACGATGCGTTTAATGACGGGGCAATGCCAGGCGAGCGGCCCCGAGCGGTTATAACGTTCGATGATGGCGAAGTGGGTCTGTGCGATAGTTTGCTCCCGCTTGTTTCCGAGATGCGCCTGCCGGTGACGCTTTACGTCGCGACCGGTCAGATCGAGGCTGGCCGGGCGTATTGGTTTGACGACGTGATGAATGCGTTGCAGGCGGATGGGACGTTCACCATCGACCTGCAAGCGGCGGGCCTCAAGGCGTGGAAAATCGGGCCGCAGCGTGGAGCTACACGATGGGCTGCGATTGCCGACATATTGAATGCGTTGAAGGGCGTGACACCAGCCAAGCGGGCGGAGGTTGCTGCCGCCGTGGTCGCGCAGGCGCCATGGCGGCCGGGCAGCCGGATGTTCAAACCGCTGCAACCGATGTCGGTCACCCAGTTGCAGGAGCTCGCACGCAATGAGCTTGTGACTATCGCCGCACATAGTCACTGTCATAGTTTGCTGGATCAGATCCCGGTTTCCCAAGTCCGCGAAAGCGTGGCGTACTCACGCGCCTTGCTGGAGGAATGGACCGGTCGAAGCGTCAAGCATTTCGCTTATCCCAACGGCAACCACAACAAATCGGTCGAGGAGGTTGTCGCCGGCTTAGGCTTCCGCTCGGCGACTGCACTGAATGATCGGCTCTGGCGCCGCGGTATGGACCACTTTGCTTTGCCGCGTGTCTCAATCGGTCGCTATGACGACTTCGAGCGCTTCAAGCTGCGGCTCGCCGAAATCTAGCAAGAATTGGTTAACGCTATCGGGGCCAAAGACCTCCTGGCCGTTTACCAAGTGCGGTATTGTGGCCGCGAGTTTGCATGCGGCGTTTCAGAACGAAGCTTTTTTGAGCAAGGGGTGCGTCCGAGTGGGTGCCGCGACGAAAGTTCAGGCTAAGTACGTTTTGATTTCGCCTTGCCGAAATGAGGCTGCCTATATCCGCAAGACGCTGGACAGCGTCGTCGCGCAAACGGTGCTGCCTGCGCTCTGGATTATCGTCGACGACGGTTCGACCGATGACACCCCGGCGATCCTGGCAGAGTACGCTGATCGCCATACATGGATCAAGGTTGTGCCGCGGACGGATCGCGGTCATCGCGCGGTCGGTCCCGGGGTCATCGATGCATTCTACTCAGGTCTCGCCACGATCGATCTCGATGACTACGAGTTCATTTGCAAGCTCGATGTTGACCTCGATCTCCCCACCACCTACTTTGAAACTCTGATCATCCGTATGCAGCGCAATGCGCGTTTGGGGAGCTGCAGCGGCAAGCCCTATTTTCGGACCGAGGGCGGCCAGTGGGTTAGCGAGAAGTGCGGTGACGAGATGTCTGTCGGCATGACGAAATTCTATCGGGTCACCTGCTTCAAAGCGATCGGCGGCTTTGTGCGCGAGGTGATGTGGGACGGAATCGACTGCCATAAGTCGCGCCAGCTCGGATGGATTGTGAGAAGCTGGGACGATCCCGAACTGAGATTTGAACACCTGAGGCCGATGGGGTCGAGCCAGCAGAACATTCTGACTGGCCGTAAGCGCCATGGATACGGCCAGTATTATATGGGCAGCGATCCGCTGTATTTCATGGCGACGGCGCTTTATCGGATGACACAGAGACCATTCGTGGTCGGCGGCGCCGCCATGCTGTACGGCTATTTCAATGCGATGGTGCGCCGGTTGCCCCAGCATGGTGACGCCGAATTGCGCCGCTTCATTCGTTCATATCAGCGTCAGGCGCTTCGTGTCGGAAAGGCCCAGGCGATCCGGAACATCGAAGCCAAGCAGGAGTCGCGTTGGCATAAGTTTCGCGGCCAGATGACGGAGGCTGGAACTGTCGGTGGTTTGTAGTTGAGGCAATATCAATCTTGGGCGGCAGAGGTTTCGAAACGCGCCAACTGGGGACGTGCGCATGTGTGGGCTAGCGGGCTTTCTGCAACGGCATCCGTTCCACGGAACGGAGACGGCCGCGCAGCGACGCCTCGCGAATATGACGGCTGCCATTGTGCGCCGTGGGCCGGATTCGCATGGTGCTTGGTTCGATGCGGACGCTGGCATTGCGCTCGGTCATCGTCGTCTTGCGATTGTTGATTTATCTCCGGCTGGCCATCAGCCGATGGTGTCTCACTCGGGCCGTTACGTCGTCGCCTATAATGGCGAAGTTTATAATGACGCCGACCTCCGTCATCAGCTCGAACAGGATGGACACACGCCGCGCTGGCGGGGGCACTCCGATACCGAGACGATGGCGGCAGCATTCGATGCCTGGGGCATCGTTCCGGCTATTCAGCGCATCGTTGGCATGTTTGCGGTCGCAGTCTGGGATCGACAGCGCCGGACCGTGACGCTTATCCGGGACCGGATCGGTGAAAAGCCGCTCTACTACGGCTGGCAGGGTGTCGGCGCGCAGAAATCCTTCCTTTTCGGTTCGGAGTTGAAAGCGCTCCGCAGGCATCCCGCATGTGCGCGCGACGTCAATCGCGACGCTGTCGTGCAACTCATGCGGCATGGACATGTGGGTGAGGGGAACGCGATTTATGCCGGATTGCACAAGGTGCCCGCCGGATGCGCTGTTGAAGTCTCGCTTGAACATCCAGACCCGGTTGTCTCGCAGTACTGGTCGGCCGTCGACGTCGCGGCCCGATCGGTGAAGGAGCGATCGGGGGGGCGGTCTCCCGATCACGTCGTCAATGAACTAGAGGCGCTCCTGACCGACGCCGTCGGGCGACAGATGATGGCGGATGTTCCGCTCGGCGCGTTCCTGTCGGGGGGGATCGACTCGTCGTTGATCGTTGCGCTCATGCAGCGGCAGTCGTCGCGGCCGGTCAAAACCTTCAGCATCGGTTTTCATGAGCCGCGCTACAACGAGGCCGAACTTGCGAAACGGGTCGCGGCGCACATAGGCACCGAGCATGTCGAGCTGTACGTCGGCGACACGGAACTGCGCGATATCGTTCCGCGATTGCCCGAGATGTACGACGAGCCGTTCGCGGATGGGTCCCAGATCCCGACTGTTCTCGTTGCACAACTGGCGCGTTCGGAGGTGACTGTCGCGCTATCCGGCGACGGCGGCGATGAATTGTTCTGCGGTTACGACCGTTACCGGCAAGGCGCGGCGCTGATGCGTTACATCCGCGGCGTGCCGCAGCCGTTGCGCTCCGGCGCAGGCCGATTGGCTCGCGCGCTGCCGCGAGGCGCCTGGGATAAAGCGTTGAACCCGTTCCTGGCCGTTGCATCGGGCAAGGAGCCCAATGGCCAGCGCGTGCATCGGCTCGCCGACTACGCGCGCAGCAAGTCTGTCGAGGATCTGCATCGCAAGCTGGTCTCACGCTGGCGGTTTCCTGAAGACGCCGTGATCGGTGGCCGCGAGCCGCGCGGCATCCTGGATGGCGATGCCCTTGCCGGCAGCGGACTTACCGATGCAGAGCGCATGATGCTGCTCGATATGCTGACCTATCTGCCCGATGACATCCTTACCAAGGTCGACCGCGCGACCATGTGG
>JAEYYQ010000302.1 GCA_023428365.1 Pseudomonadota bacterium
GAACATGTTCGGAGACATCATGTCTGATCTGGCTGCTGCTTCGGTCGGCAGCATGGGCATGTCACCCTCGTCCGAACTGGGAGACAACAACGGTTTCTTCCAAGCCGCGCATGGATCCGCGCCGACGATCGCCGGGCAGAATATTGCCAACCCATACGGCACGATCCTATCGGCGGCCTCGATGCTCGAATGGCTGGGTCTGCGCAATAGCGACGCCCGGCTTCTGGATGCGGCGGCCCAGATCGAAAAGAGCGTCAACACTGCGATGGCGGCGCCGAAAGGACTGACGCGCGATCTCGGCGGAAAGGCTAGCACCAGTGACATCACAAAGCTGGTTATTGATGGACTGAAGAACGGAGCGCGAGACGCCGCAGAATAATAGGTTGCGAAACCCGCGGAGAACGTAGCCATGGCGCGAACGCTGAGACTGACAGCCGACGATGCCGCCAGCCAAACCAAATGCGGAAGGTGCTGACATGAGCATCAGTCCTGACGCGCCTAATCCGCATTTTGCCGTTCGCCCGGATTGGCTGGCGTTGCACGCCGAGCCAATCCTCGAACCGGATCTGCCGATCGTCGATTGTCATCATCATTTTTGGGACCGGTCCGGAAACCGCTATTTCTTTTTCGATCTGCTGGATGATCTGAACAGCGGGCACAACTTCACAGCAACGGTGTTCATGGAATGCGGTGCGATGTACCGCAAGCATGGTGCGCCGGAAATGGCGCCTGTAGGTGAGACTGAATTTGCCAACGGTCTCGCCGCCATGAGCGCCAGCGGCGCCTATGGCAGCACGCGAATTGCCGAAGGGATCGTAAGTTATTGCGATCTGATGCTGGGAGACCGCGCGGCCCCTGTTCTTGAAGCGCATATGGTTGCAGGCGGTGGTCGGTTTCGCGGCATCCGAAATATCGCGGCATGGCATGTCAATCCTGCTGCACGCGGATCCCTTGCCAATCCACCACCTGGTCTTCTCGCCGACGCACGTTTTCGCCAGGGGCTCGCCGAGGTGCATCGGCTGGGGCTATGTTTCGAGTCCTTTCTGTATCACACGCAGATTTTCGAATTTGTCGATCTTGCCCAGGCTTTCCCGGATACGCCGATGGTTTTGAACCATATCGGCGGAGCGCTGGGAATTGGGCCGTATGCCGGAAAACGTGAAGAGGTATTCGAAAATTGGCGCGCGGGTATCCGTGCGCTGAGCAACTGCCGGAATGTCAGCGTGAAGCTGACGGGGCTTGGCATGAGGCTCTTCGGATTTGAACTCGGGGCCAGACCGCGGCCGCCAGCATCATCGGACGTCGCCGAGGCATGGCGCCCCTATATCACCACGTTGATTGAAGCGTTCGGGCCTGAACGCTGCATGTTTGGAAGCAACTTCCCCGTTGACAAGGGGAGCTGCAGCTACGCCGTACTGTGGAACGCCTTCAAGCGGATCGCCTCGGACCTGTCTCACGACGAGAAGGCAGCGCTGTTTCATGGCACGGCTTCCAGGATCTATCGTTTGCAGGAGACTGTCTGAACGCCCACAATGCAAACGGCTCGACCGCAAGAGCACGTCAAAGTGCCTGCACCGGACTTGTCGCTCAGGAGGAGGAAACAATGAGGATTACACGTCGCAACGTGACGCTTGGCCTTGCCGCTGCCGGGGTCTTGTCACAGGTGCCAATCGCTTCTGCTCAATCGACTTTGAAGTTGACGCTGGGGCACAACTCGGTGCCGACCAGCCCCAAGGGCATCGGTGCCTCCAGTTTTGCGGATCTTCTGAAGGCCAAGAGCGATGGCCGGATCGTGGTGCATGTTGCCCACTCCGAGCAGCTCGGCAACGAAAACACCAATATGGCGGCGATCCGCACCGGCACGCTGGACTTCGGCAGCCTCGGTCAGGGCGCGCTTTTGTCTGTCGCGCCGGAAGTCGCGGCGCTTGGACTGCCGTTCCTGTTCTCGACCATGCCGCTGGCATGGGAAGCGCTGGATGGACCGGTGGGGCAGGAGCTCGCGAAGCGGTTGGAAGCCAAGAATCTCGTTTTCCTCGGATGGTGGTGCAATGGCATTCGTCAGACCACCAACAGCAAGCGGCCGATCAATTCGCCGGACGATCTCAAGGGGCTGAAAATCCGCACGCCACTTGATCCGACGACGGTCGAAATGTTCGAGGCTATGGGGGCGACGCCGCAGCAGATCAACTGGGGCGAGGTGTATCTGGCGCTGCAGAGCGGCGTGGTCGACGGCCAGGAAAACCCGCTGGCCAATATCTATACGGCAAAGCTGTATGAAGTGCAGAAGTACATCAGCCTCACCAATCACAAGTATGAAGTGACCGGCCTCGTGATGAGCAAGACGGCCTGGGGTCGTTTGTCCGAAGCAGATCGCAAGATCGTCCAGGACGCTGCGGTTGAAGCGACCAAGGCTCAGAGAAAAGCCAGCTTCGACGCCGAGGAGAAGCTGCTGACCGAATTCAAGAATATGCAGTCGGTTTCGGTGAACACTGTCGATCTCGCGCCCTTCAAGAAGGCCACCGAGGTTGTCTGGGACAACTGGGAAAAGAAGCCCTTCGGCGATTTCGTGAAAATGCTGCGCGCGGCCCGCAAGTAGCTGGCGCACGTTCGACTGCTGCATCGACCAAGGCAAGCTGACCTATGGGCGGGCCAGCTTGCCTCGCACGTACGAGGGAACACCATGACCTGGACACAGCGGCTGGTAGCGGGAGCGCGGGGCCTCGACTATGGCATCGCCCTCACGTGCAATGGTCTGCTGATCGTGACTGGGCTGATTATGCTCGCCTTGCTCACTGTTGTTGTCGTGTTGCGTTACGTTTTTCATTCCGGCTTAAGCTTCGCGCCTGATCTGACCGAACTGATGTTCGGCATCTTCGTCATGTCGGGCATCGTTCTTGCCGCCTGCCGTGGCGTCCATGTCGCGACGCAGCTCTTGATCAATTATCTTCAGGGCTCGGCCCGATTGGCGTTGGCGCTTTTCATTCATGCCGTGACGGCTGGTATCTATTTGCTGCTCGCGTGGTACGCGCTGCAAAACGCCATCATCGCGCATGATCAGACCACTCCGGTTCTGCAAATTCCCTGGAGCGTCGGCTATGGAGTGCTCGCGGGAGGATTGATGCTCGTTTGCGTGTCGAGCATTACCGCGATGATACGGCACGGTCTCGGCGGTGAGCCCGTCATCATAAATCTCGCAGATCCGGGGGGCTCTGCAGCATGACACCCGTCCTTGCGATCGTTTTCTTCGCCCTTCTGACGCTGTCGTTTCCTGTTGCGCACGCGCTGATCGTCGGCGCGACGCTCGGCGTTCTCACCTCGGATCATTTCTCGCTGTTTGGCATTGTCCAACAGCTCTATTTGCCGACACAGAGCTTCCCGCTGATCGCGATCCCGTTCTTCATCATGGCCGCGAGCCTGATGATGGGTGGAAAGCTCGGCCAGAACCTGATCGAGTTCGCGACCGATCTTATCAGCCGGTTTCGCGGCGGTCATGCGCAGGTGAGTGTTCTCGGATCCACGTTGTTTGGCGGTGTGTCGGGCTCCGCAGTCGCCGATGCGACGGCGCTCGGGCGCATTCTGGTGCCCTGGCAGATCAAAATCGGCTATCCGCGCGCTTTCTGTGGCGCCACCATCGCCGCGGCGAGCACAATCGACATCCTGATCCCGCCGTCGATCCCGTTGATTCTCTACTCGCTGGTTTCCAGTGCCTCGATCGGCGCACTGTTCTTCGCAGGCATCGTGCCCGGTTTGCTGTTGGCCGTCGGATTCTGTCTGGTTTGCAATATCAGTGCGCGGGTGCGCGGTTTCCCCTATGCGAAGACGCCGCTGTCTTGGGGCGTGATGGCGCGGCGCGGGATCTACGCGATGCCCGCCCTGATGATGCCGGTACTGGTTCTCATCGCGCTCCGTTTCGGCGTGCTGACGCCGACCGAGCTCAGCACCAGCGCGGTGATCTACGCCATGCTGGTCTCCGGGCTGATCTATCGGGATCTGACCTGGACGCGCATCAAGCATTCGATCTACGAGGCCGGCATGATGACGGGCGTTGTCATGCTGCTCATCATGGCATCGACGTCTGTAGGCTGGATTCTGACACTGGAGCAGGTGCCGGAGAACTTCCTCGAGTGGGCGAAGGGCAACTTCAATTCCCAGTTCTCGATCATTCTGTTGATGAACTTCATCATGCTGGTCTCCGGCATGTTCATCGACCTACCGGCTGCAATCCTATTGCTCGCTCCGCTGTTCGTCCCGTTGGCGACATCCTACGGGATCGATCTCGTGCAGCTCGGCATCGTGATGGTGGTGAACTTGGCGATCGGGCTCTACTCACCGCCGGTGGGGACCACGCTGTTCATTGGCAGTATGCTGTCGCGCGCAAGCATCGGTCAGACGGTGAAGGAGCTGCTGCCGTTCTATGCTGTCGGGCTCATCGTGCTGGCGATGATGAGCTACATACCCGCTCTCACGATCAAGATGTAGGGGGCGTTCCTCAGGCTGCGTTCATCACAGCTTGCAAACCCGCCTCCTTCCGCGTATGAGCCACCGTGCTTTGGGGCGTAGCCAAGTGGTAAGGCAACGGATTTTGATTCCGTCATTCCCAGGTTCGAGTCCTGGCGCCCCAGCCAACGATTTCAGATCAGTCAATTAATTCAGTGGGTTGCTATGGGTTCTGGCGGGGCATTCCCGCTCGCCAAACCGGCTCCATTCCCACTCGCGCCCTCTTTTCGTTCCGCCAGGCCCTCCGATACGAGGTCAGAACGGCCCTGACGGCCGGCCGTCAAATGCTGCTGTTCGATCCGTTTGACGCAGCCATGACGCCCGGCTCGGGCGTGAGGGATCACCTGCGACAACCCGTTGGCCGTCTGCCGCCAACATTGGCCACGCCTACATAGCGGCACGTCCACATTCAACAGAGCACGAGGTCGCTGACTAGGCCGCAAGTTGGAGTCACGACAGTGCGATGGCACCGAG
>JAEYYQ010000307.1 GCA_023428365.1 Pseudomonadota bacterium
GACAATCGGTGTCGGATCGGCAATACGGACAACAATGATGAGCGCGAGCAGGACCAGCACCAGTCCGGCGTAGATCGTGCGTGAGCCCATCGATCATGCTCCCCGAACTCCACAACCGCATCCGCCAAGAAGCAGCGCGACTGTGCTGTGGGTGTTTCCCAGCTCTGCTGATAAGCTCGCGGATTAAGCCGACCGGCACCAGCCCGTCGTGAGACTTATTCTGATCGACGGCTAAGCTCAAGCTGCGAGAACACAAATGCGCTTTCGTCGTAGGTTCTGCGCAGTTCTCCTGATCTTAATGTCAGCAGGCTCAGCCGTGTCCTTTGCACGTGCCGAGGAAGAACGCGTAGTCGAAATCCCGACCCGCCAAGGCCAGTCGGTCCGCGCTTTGCTGAGCATACCGGTCAACCCGAAAGGCGCCGTCATCCTGATCGCCGGAGGACACGGCAACCTCGCATTGGGCCGTGACGGGCGCATGGGATGGGGTAGCGGGAACCAACTCGTCCGGTCCCGGCATTTATATGCCGATGCGGGTTATGTCACACTGGTTCCGGATATCGCACCGGATCTTAAGCGTCCCGATGGCGTCGTCCCACGCTATCGCTGGTCTCCGGAGCACGCGGCGGATATCGGCGCCCTCGTTGCCCATCTTCGGACATTGGCGCAGCCGGTGCACCTGATCGGCACAAGTCGTGCGGCGTTATCTGTCGCCAACGCAGGCGTGCGGACGCGCGGGAAAAACCGGCCAGACAGCCTCGTCATCACGTCGGGAATGTTGATGCACGAACGTGACGGCGTGCCCTCGGTGCAGCGCGTCGTGCCACATCTGAATACGATCACACAGCCCACATTGCTGATTGCGCACGCCGGTGATGCCTGTGCGCTAACGCCACCCTCGGCACCGAAACGCTTTGCCCCCTTGTTGAGCGGCACCCAGCACGTGGATATCAAGATCCTGACCGGCGGCGGTCCCGCAACCGGTGATCCGTGCGGTGCCTCCGGGTTCCATGGCTTCAAGGGCATCGACTCTGCCCTCGTACAGACCATTGTCCTCTGGCTACAGCAAATCACCAGGAAATAGATCGGCTTCGAGCCGTAAATTGACGATGGACAATCGGCCAGCAACGTCGTGTATAGCGCTCCAAAACACGGAGGTCTCACCCATGTCGAATGCCGCCTCAACAGTTCCGGACTTCGCCTCCGGCTGGCAGCCTGCAACCCGCTATCCAGATCCCGCCATCATCGCTCTCGACCCGAAATTCGAGGCTTACTGGCTCAAGCTGTCAGCAATCGAACGGATTGCCACAGGCTGCCGTTGGGCAGAGGGACCGGTGTGGTTCGGCGACGGGCGCTATCTGCTGTGGAGCGACATCCCCAATAACCGTATTCTCAAATGGGAAGAAGAGACGGGCGCGGTCAGCGCCTATCGCAAACCCTCCAATTACGGCAACGGCAATACGCGTGACCGTCAGGGCCGCCTCGTTACCTGTGAGCACGGTGGCCGGCGGGTCATCCGTACCGAGCACGACGGCTCGATCACGGTTTTGATCGATAGCTTCGATGGCAAGCGGCTGAACTCACCGAACGACGTGATCGTGAAATCCGACGGTTCGATCTGGTTCACCGACCCGATATTCGGCCTGCTGGGCAACTACGAAGGCAACGTCGCGGAACCCGAAATCGACGCCAATGTCTACCGGCTCGATCCCGAGACGTTGAAGCCAACGATCGTGGCGGAAGGCGTTCTCGGACCGAACGGGCTATGCTTCTCGCCGGATGAATCGATCCTCTACATGGTCGAGAGCCGCGGCGTGCCGAACAGGAAAATCCTGGCGTATGACGTGACCGATGGCGGCCGTAAGATCACCAACAAGCGCGTCGTCATCGACGCCGGATCTGGCGGAACCCCGGACGGCATCCGTTGTGACGTCGACGGCAATCTCTGGTGCGGCTGGGGCATGGGATCGCCGGATCTCGACGGCGTGATGGTGTTCGCGCCGGATGGAAAGCCGATTGGCCGGATTGCGCTGCCGGAACGCTGCGCCAACCTGTGCTTCGGCGGACGCAAACGCAATCGCCTGTTCATGGCGGCAAGCCAGTCGGTCTATGCGCTGTACGTCAACACCCAGGGCGCGGCGGGCGGCTAATCAATAGCTGCCGCCTTACTGCATCACCACTTCGACCTGCGTGATTTCGCCGTGCTGAACGGCGAAATCACGTCGGAACGAACGACCACCCGACTTTGCAATAACGCTGTAGGAACCGGGCGCCAGCGTGTGGGTGGGCAATGCGCCCACGCTTTCCTTGATGGTCGTGCCGTGCGTGTTGAGAATGTTCCACTGCGTATCGGCCAGCGCCTCGCCGCCTTCTCGCATCACCAGTTTGAACGTCACCTTCGCAGCAGCGTGGGCAACGGTGATATCCGTCAGCTTCCCGGCTTCGACCGTGACATCCGCCGTGACGTGGGCGTTGGCATCCCCGTAAGTCGATACGATCTGGTAGATGCCGGAGTTGAGCCGCATGACGAGGCCTGGTTTGGCACCGCCCATGATTTTTGATCGCTGCCCGGACTGATCCCGCTCATCGGAGAAAATCTCGTAGCTCACCGTATTCGCCGGGGCGGCTTCACCGTTTCCCACAAGTGCGATGAGACGTAGCCCACCCGCATTGATCACGAACGGCTCGACCGATTGAACGCCCTCCTTTACGGAAATGCGGCGCGTCAGATGCGCCCGTCCGAAGGCCGCGTTGACCATGTAGTCGCCCGGCGGCAGCCGAAGTACTGGGCTTGCTTCCCGATGCTGACTGATCAGCTTCTGGGCAGCGGGATCGCCGTTTCCGCCATCCTGGAACACGCGCCACACGAGGCCCTGATCGATCTTCTGGCCCTCCTGCGTCAGCAGCGCCACGAGCGTCACCTGTGTTTTTCCTGCGGTCTGCGGTTGGGTCGTGACTCCCCTGGTTTCGCTGCCCGGTGCCCGCGGCACGACCGTCAAATTGCCCGCAGCCCCTGGCATCGTAGTCGTTGATGGCCAACTCGACGTTGACGCATCCTGTGCCACCGCCGGCCAGCAGATCACTGCCGCTGCCAATAGGACAAGGCCCGCACCAAGCTGCCGTCCACCCGCGCTCTGGCCGATACGCATCGCCAAGCTTCCCCACGTCGTCATCGTTCGCGATCGGCGATCGCCGCCTCTTCAAACACCGGAGATTCGGGCAATATCGCCGCTCCCTGATGCTCCTAATTGAGCGGAACCTCAAGGGTCCGCGCCTCACCGGCGCGCACATCGAATGTCCGACTCAACTGCCTCTCCCGCGTTTCAGCCCGCACCGTATAGCGGCCGGCTGCCAGGAACTCCCGCGGCTCCGCCTCCATCGAGCGCCAAACAGCCCGCCCAGCGTCGTCCAATACTTCCCAGAAAACATCGGCAGCAGAATGGCCATTCGCACCGCCCACCAAACGGAGCTGTATCCGAGCCATAGGCGGCTCGAGGAGCACCTCCTGCGCGGTGCCATCCGCGACGTCGATCTCGCGCGAGATGGCGGCATTCAGGCGTCCAACACGTGCTTCGACCTTGTAACGGCCCGCCGGCAGATCGAGGCGAGGCCGATTGCGATCAGCCCGAGCAACGAATCGCTCGCCGTCGCGCAGCCGGTACACACGATAGGACACATCCTCAGCTCCCACCGTCATCCCTGGCGTTAGCGTTGCCAGCGTGATGCTGCCGAGCTTCAGATTGAGAATTCGCCGGACATCATCGCCGCCTTTGAGCGCAATCAGCTCGCGGACCTCGGCGGTGCCTTTCTCAGCGATAAGATGATACGTCCCCGCCGGAAGCGTGAATACCGGCTCCTCCGCAGCAGACCGCGCCACCTCGCGCCGCCCCTCACGCACGTTCGGATCGTCCTCCAGCACACGGTACAGCACAGACTCCGCCGTTCCATCCGCCATACCATGATCCAGGGCCTTCACTTGCACCCGGCCCACCGGCGAAGGCGGCAACGGAATGCCCTTCTTGCCGGCGCTCACCGTCACCTGACGTTCGGCCCTGAACTGCCGATCCTGCATGACGACACGATAGGTGCCGGCCGGCACGAACATCTCCAGATCTTGCGCGGGCCCGACCCACAGCACCCGTTCCTTCAGTGGCTCTTTCGGGTCAGCCTGCAGCAGACTGAAAACCATACTCGGCGAGATATCCGCACCGGAGGTCGCTGATGCCATCTGAATCGAACCAGCATTCAGCGCGATTGCGGCCAAGGTCGGCCGCTCGCTGACGACCTCAACGGACTGCCGGACTGTAACAAAGCCCAGAGTTGCTTCGACGACATAAGTGCCGGGAGTCAAAGTCAAACTGGGGCGCGGCTCCTTCACTTCCGCAAGCGGATCACCAGATGTTTCGTCCTGACGGAAGACGCGAAACTGCACCGGCTGATCCAGCGGCTGCCCGCCTTTAGCCAGCACCGCAGAAAGCCGCAATCCTGGCGGTCCTTCAACCGCAGCCGGCGGCTCGGCCTTCGGACGCTCACGTGTACGTTCGGTCGGGACCGGCACTTGCAAGCTGGCCAGACGCAGAGCCTCGTCGATGGCGCTCATGGCCGATGGCGCATCCTGAGCACTGAACGACCTGCCACCAGTAATCGTGGCAACGCAGCTCATGAGCTTGGCGTCTTCCTCCTTCATGGCGAGGCTGACGACGTGAATAGTCAGCCGTGGGCGAACGCGGTTGAGGCTCCTGGCAACTTCGCAGGGGTTGCCTTGGCAGTTGTCGAGATCGTCGTGGATCAGGATGAGACTGTCGCGCCCTGGCGTTCCGGGCAGAGCGTCGGCCGCGGCCATCAGCGCCAACGCCAGCGGTCCCCTGCCCTTGGGGTTGAGTTTTTCCAGTGGCACCGTAACCTGCCCCACCGAGACGGGCTGCAGCGGCTGCACCATTTCGACATCGCTGCAATCCCCCCGGCGACGATGACCGAACAGCGCGAGGCCAATTTCCGTCGTGCGGGCAAGACGCGGCAAAGACTGCCGGAGAGCCTCCCGTGCCACCGCGAACTTGGGACCGGTATCGCCCGGAATCCTGCCCCACATCGACCCAGAGCCGTCGAATACGATCTGAATGCGCGGCGTTTCTTCGGCAGCCACAGCGGGGCGAACCGGCGGCGCGACCCAAGCCAGGCTCACGACAGCCAATGCGACAGCCGCCAGGAAACGTGCCCTACCGGCGGTCATTGCATCTAGAAATCTGCTTTTCATGCCGAACGCCTGTTCCACCGCTCATGCTGCCGAGTACGTGCGAACCCGGGACAAGTGCCGCCGGCGCGCTATCATTGTACCGCAACCCGATTTGCGTTAGCGAGGGCTTACCCACAGCCGATAACAAGGACATGTGATTGTGACGTCCCTGATCGAAACACTTCTCACCCGCCGTTCCGCGAAGCCAGCTCTGCTGAGCGAGCCTGGCCCCAATGCGGATGAATTACAGCAGATTCTTACCGCCGCCGCGCGCGTGCCGGATCACAAAAAATTGGCCCCCTGGCGGTTCATCGTGTTCGAGGGCGACGCCCGAGCCGAATTTGGACGCGTCCTGGCCGAAGTTTGCGCCGCCGAGGAAAAGGAACCCCCTTCTCCCGTGCGGCTCGACACGGAGCGCCAGCGCTTGATGCGCGCCCCCTTGGTGATCGCGGTGATCTCGCGCGTCGCACCGGACTCTGTGGTGCCCGAGTTGGAACAAGTGCTTTCCGCTGGTGCTGCCTGCTTCAATCTATGCCTTGCAGCCAACGCTCTCGGATACGGCACCTCCTGGATCACGGAGTGGTATAGCTTCAGCGCGGGTGTACGCTCTGCGCTGAAACTCGCCGAACACGAGAAGGTCGCCGGCTTCATCTACATTGGAACAGAGACAGAGCGCCAGGCTGACTGCGATCGTCCTGATCTCGCTCAAATCGTCACGCGCTGGACGGCATGATCTCGTAACGGAGGAACTGCCCGTGTTCTACGACACATTGAAGAACAAGCACGGTCTGCGGCACGATCCGTGGAAGGCTGTCGTTGTCCCGCGCCCCATCGGATGGGTTTCGACAGTCAGCAAGGATGGCGTCAACAACATCGCGCCGTACAGCTTCTTCAATGCCATCGGCAGCAACCCGCAC
>JAEYYQ010000357.1 GCA_023428365.1 Pseudomonadota bacterium
GCGACACCACCTATGACATCGAGATGGCGCGCGCAGCCAATGTCGGCGCAATCGGCGTCGATTGGGGGTATCACACGCCGGTTGAGCTGGAGGCCGCGGGCGCCCATGTCATCATTTCGCGCTATCCGGATCTCATCGGCGCGATAGACGCACGTTTCGACATCAACGGAGTTGCCGTGTGAACGGACCGGGCAAAGGCGATAAGCTTCCCGGCAAGGAGAGCCTCAAGCCGCCCCTGCCAAAGCGATTTTACAAGTCTGCTGCAATCAAACCGGCTGAAGCCGGCAGCGGCTTTGCGGTTACGCTCGATGGCAGGCAGGTGCGGACGCCCGGCAAGGCTGTTTTGACCGTGCCTAAGCAAGCGCTTGCCCAGGCCATCGCCGACGAATGGCAGGCCCAAGGCGAGCATATCGATCCCGCGACGATGCCGCTGACCCGTTATGCCAACAGCGTCATCGATGGTGTGATTGAACGTGCAGATGACGTGCGCGCCGATATTCTCAAGTATGCCGGCAGCGATCTGCTCTGCTATCGCGCCGATGGTCCGTCCACCCTCGCCGATCGTCAGCAGAAGATCTGGGATCCGATACTGGCCTGGGCGCGTAAATCCATGAATGCACGCCTCGTTCTTACTGAAGGCGTCATGCCGATCACTCAGCCCGATTATGCGCTGACCGGAATCGCCGATGCGCTGAACGCACTCGACCCATGGCGCCTTGCCGGCGTTCACACGATCACAACACTGACCGGCTCAGTGCTGCTTGCCTTGGCGCATGTCCAGGGTGAACTGAGCGCTGATGATCTCTGGCACGCCACCCACGTCGATGAGGACTGGCAGATCGAGCAGTGGGGCGAGGACGCGGAGGCTGCCGATCGTCGCCAGTATCGTCGCGGTGAATTGAACTCCGCCAGCCGCCTGCTCGCTCTCATCAACCAAGCATAAACCATGATCGCAGGATGATTTTATCCTGTATGCGGCGTTAACCGGGCAGTGAAAACATTCATCGATAATGCAGTGATCCACTCAATTGGAGACTGTGTGATGAGCGTTTCTCTGGCGGTTGTCGGAGCCCTGAGCGGTGCAATGGTTTGCGGGATCGCTGGCGTCGCCGGCGCGAAAGCGGCGTTTCGCCAGACGACCAATCCTGCACAGCGTCAGACCCTGCGGCAGGTGTTTACCTGGGGCGGCGCCTATGTCACGGCCGTGATGGGCATCGTGATCCTCACTGCTTTCCAGGTTCTTCCCCACTGGAGCTACGCGGCCGCCGCCGTGTTGTGGTTCGGGCCGATGTTCCCGGCGCTGAGCTGGGCTCACCAGCAGCTGGAAGCAGCCACCGAGCAACAGCCGCTTCTCGACGCTTCTCTGTCGGCCGCGTGAGCCGAGCCTTCCTAACGTGAGCCGAGCCTTCCTAAGTTGAATCAGCATCTAGGGCGCGTGGAGCGCCCTTAAAACTGTCCGCCAGTCGCCGGCGTGTGACGCGGCTGTTCTGCTGTCGGTCGGCGCTGCCAGGGCCAACGCCCTTCCAGTTCGACTTCAAGGCTGAAGCTGAGGAATGTTCGTATCAGCACGATACCGCCCAGCACGATGACGCTATCCAAGGTCGGCGTGACGGCCACGGTGCGGATGATGTCCGCGGCGACCAGCACCTCCAGCCCAAGCAAAATCGCCCTCCCGATATCCTCGCGGTACTGCCGGTACGGATTGAGCGCCGCAGTCGTGTAATTTGCCGCATACCGACACGTGGCAATCACGATACCCCCGATCATCAGCAGCACGCCTGCGGCCTCCAGCAGCGAACCTGCCGTCTTCACGGTAGGGGCAATCCATTCCATGGCGCAGCAACCTCCTTGAGCCAACGAACCAATTTACCGCCTCCGGGTTGCATCCGAGTTGATATCCGCCTGAAATTCATCCCCGATTTGCACCCCGACCTGCCCATGCTATTCAGCAATAAGCCACCTCTCGGCGATGCAACGGGGACCTCGACGCGGCCATGAAGGACATCATCAGCGAGCTCGAACGGCGCCGCGCTGTTGCGCGTCTTGGCGGGGGCGAGGCCCGCATCGCCGCCCAGCACAAACGCGGCAAGCTGACCGCACGGGAACGTATCGAGCTATTGCTGGACGATGGGTCGTTCGAGGAGTTCGACATGTATGTCGAGCACCGCTGCACCGACTTCGGGATGGAGAAATCGAAGATCCCGGGCGACGGCGTCGTCACCGGCTGGGGCACGATCAACGGCCGCGTCGTCTACGTGTTCGCCAAGGACTTCACAGTGTTCGGCGGCTCGCTGTCGGAAACCCACGCCAACAAGATCATCAAGATTCAGGACATGGCGCTGAAGAACCGCGCGCCTGTGATCGGTCTGTTCGACGCTGGCGGTGCGCGCATTCAGGAAGGCGTGGCCGCGCTCGGCGGCTACGGCGAGGTGTTCCTGCGCAATGTCTTAGCCTCGGGCGTCATTCCGCAGATTTCCGTGATCATGGGCCCCTGCGCTGGCGGCGACGTTTACTCCCCCGCCATGACCGACTTCATCTTCATGGTGAAGGACACGAGCTACATGTTCGTGACCGGCCCGGACGTCGTCAAAACCGTGACCAATGAAACTGTCAGCGCCGAGGAGCTGGGCGGCGCGCGCGTCCACACCACCAAGTCATCGATCGCCGATCGCGCCTACGAGAACGATGTCGAAGCGCTGCTGCAGATGCGCCGGCTGATGGATTTCCTGCCGTCGAACAATCGCTCCGGCGTGCC
>JAEYYQ010000458.1 GCA_023428365.1 Pseudomonadota bacterium
CGAGCCCGAACCGGTACTTCGCGCCCGACGCGATGACGATCATGTCGAAGTCGGCGAGCAACTCCGGTTTCTTGAGGACATCGGTGCCGTAAGTGATCGTGACGCCGGACGTTTCGCAGGTCCGCACGAGACTGGTAAGGTAGCGCTCGAACGCGTCCGGTGCGCTTTCAACATCCTGGAAGCGCGGTGCGAGCGCAGCCTGACGAAGCGAGCCGCCAGCTCGATGCTTGCGTTCGAAAACGGTGACTGTGTTGTCAGCGGCGACGAGAGACGCATAGCTGAGACCTGCGGGGCCGGCACCGATGACGGCGATCCGTTTACCGGTTGGTCGTTCAGCACTTCCTGAAAATTCGATTTCGCGGCCGGTTCGTGCGTTGACGAGGCACTGCAGCCGGTTGCCCTCGCGCATGATGTTGATGCAGGTGTTGCACGCGAGGCAGCGGCGCACTGGTTTGCCTGCTTGCGCCTTAGCCACCCATTTCTCGTCGGCGAGTAGAGGACGGCCGAGCGCGATGAAATCGCACGTGCCTTCGGCGAGAGCACTCGCAGCCAGTTCCGGATTGCCGAGCCGCGCGACGGCGATAACGGGAATTTTGACGCGTGGTTTGACAGCTCGCGCGAACGGCAGGAACGATCCCTCGGGTTTGGCCATAGGAGGAATCATGCCCAACGACGATGGCAACGAACGGTAATGACCGGCTGCAACGTGGATCGCATCGGCGCCGCCTTCCGACGCCCAGGTTGCGATCTGCACGCCGTCTTCGAGCTGGAGGCCCTCGGGGAAGAAGTCGTCGACCGTGATGCGGAAGATCACGGCGAGATCCGGCACCGCCTCCTTCACGCGGCGCGTGATTTCGAGGCTGAAGCGCGCGCGGTTTCTGAGGCTTCCGCCCCATTCATCCGTCCGGCGGTTTTCGAACGGCGTGTGGAATTGCGAGAGCAGATAGCCGTGCGCGGAGTGGATCTCGACGGCATCGAAGCCGGCCGCTTTTGCACGTACCGCTGCAGCGACATGAGCCGCGATTGTTTGTTCAATCCGCTCCGGCGTCATTGCCTCGGGAATGATCGTCTCGGTCGTGAACTCCTGCACCACGTGCGGGATGGCTGACGGAGCGATCGGTGACTCGCCGCAGATATCCACGCGCGTGTGTCCGCCGCCGTGTCCGAGTTGAATGGAGGCTTTCGCTCCACTCGCATGGATCACCTTCACCAGCTCGGTGAGACCCGGCAGAAACCTGTCATCGTAGAGGCCCAGCTCGAAGCGGCGATGGCGTCCGCACTTCTCGGGAGCCGCCATTTCGACGGTAATCAGTCCGACACCGCCTTCGGCGCGCGCTTTGTAATAGGCGATGGTGTTCGGAGTAACGAAACCTTCGGCATCGGCGCAGCGCGTCGTCATTGACGCCATGATCACGCGATTGCGGATCTCGACAGGCCCGATGTGACCGGGCTCAAACAATGAGGCTGGCATTTGGCTCGCCTTCGGCTTAGCTCATCCAGGAGCCGCCCGTCACATCATACATGGCGCCGGTGACATAATCGGCTTCGTCGGAAGCCAGGAATGCGACGACTTTCGCGACGTCCTCGGCGGTGCCCGCGCGACCGAGCGGAATAGACTTCACACGCTCATCTGCGAGCGGTAGGCCGACGCGCTTAGAGGCTTCGTCGATATCGGAGCGCATGGATGTGCCAACGATCAGACCTGGGCCGACAGCGTTGACGCGCACATGCGGAGCGACTTCGAGGGCCAGAGCCTGCGTGAAACCGACGATTGCGAACTTGGAGGCTGCGTACGAACCGAAGTTCGGAGCCGCACGCTTGCCGAGCCAGGACGCAAGGTTCACCACGGCGCCGCGCTTGCGCTTCACCATGTCGGGCACGACGGCGCGGGTCACATTGAACGTGCCGGTGACGTTGATGTTGAACGTGTCCGTCCAGTCTTTCTCGTCCATGGTCAGCAGAGCGCCGAGGCGTGCGATTCCGGCATTGTTGACGAGGATATCGAACGAACCGATGTCTTTCGAAAGCGTGGCCACTGCAGTGGCGATGGAGGCAGCGTCAGCGACGTTGCCAGCCGCGGAGGCCGCGCGGCAGCCGAGCTGCCGAACTTCCTCCGCCGTGCGGGCCGCCGCGGCGGGATCGAGATCGAGAATGGCAACATGGCTGCCCTCTCGCGCCAGCTTCAATGCGATAGCGCGGCCAATACCCGCTGCACCGCCTGTCACCAGAGCTATACGATCTTTCAAACCGTCCACGGCGTCTTTCCTTGCGTGTCTTAGTAGGCTGTCATGCCGCCGTCGATCGTCAGGATCGTGCCGGTGGCAAAGCTGCTTTCATCGCTGGCCAGGAACAACATGCCAGCTGCGATTTCGTCTGGGGTGCCAAGGCGCCGCATCAGCTGGCGATCTTTCAGCCCCTGCAGGATCTCTGCTGCATTCGGGCTCTTGGCCAGAATGTCTTCAAAGTAAGGCGTGTTGATCGTGCCCGGAGAGATCGCGTTGCAGCGGATGCCCTGTGCAACGTGGTCGATCGCAACCGCGCGCGTGAGAGCGGCGACAGCGCCTTTCGATGCGCAGTAGGCTGCGCGATCCTTGATGCCAACTGCCGCAACGACCGAAGCGGTGTTGACGATCGAGCCGCCACCGTTGGCCGCCATGGCCGGAATGGCGAACTTGGTGCACAGGTAAACACCGCGCACGTTGACTGCCATCAGGGCTTCCCAGGCGTCTTCGTCCGTTTCAACGCCGTTTCCGGCAATGCCGTAGCCAGCGTTGTTGAGCAGGACATCGAGACGGCCGTAAGCTTTCACGGTCTCATCGACCATGCGCTTGGCGTCGGCGGCCTTGGTCACGTCGACCTCGAGCGCGATCGCCTTCGCGCCGAGCTTCACGCACTCGTCGGCCACTGACTGCGCCTGATCCTTGCGCTTGTCAGCGATAACGAGGCGCGCGCCTTCCTTGGCGAACATGAGGCAAGCAGCGCGGCCGATGCCAGAGCCGCCGCCAGTGATGATGCAGGATTTATCTTTGAGACGCATAGCCGTCCTCGCGTTTCCCGGTGTCAGTTCTTGGTCCAGGCGAGAATATGATTGGCAACGCCAACAAGCTCGCCGCGCTGGTTCACGGCTTTGATCTCGCTGCGCGAGCGCCGCTTTACAGGGTCAATCTCGATGATGGTGTACGTCAGGTTCACCGTGTCGCCGAGGAACACCGGACCAAGGAACCGGACTTTGTCATAACCGAGCGACACCGGGGTTTCGGTGCGGCCGGGACCCGTGCTGTTGCTCTTGTCGATCATCAGCGTCGAGCAGGTCGACATGAACCCAACCAGGAGCGCGCCGTGAGCGATGCGCTGTCCGTACTTCGATTCCTTCATGTACTGCTCGTTGACGTGGTTCCCCGACAGGTCGCCGGTGATGCCAGCGAACATGTAGACGTCTGCCTCGCCAACAGTCTTGGCGAACGAAACCGTGTCGCCGACCTTCACGTAGAAGTCGCTCATTTTCTTGCTCCTGATGATAGTATGCGTCGCGTCGGGCGTTAGCGAAGTGCCATGCCCGACGAGCCGTCGAAGATGTGGAGATTGTCGATATTCGCCGCGATCTCGACGTTGTTTCCGGTGGACAGCGCCAGCTCAGGATCGACGCCCGCGACACGGATGTCGCTGTCGCCGATACGAACGGCCAGAATCTGCTCGTCGCCGAGTTGCTCGGTGACCATCAGTCGGCCGGCAATACCGACCTGCTCTGGATTTGCCGGGCTGCCAAGCTGCAGATGCTGCGGCCTTACACCGATCGTGACGGTCTTGGCGTCGCTGCTCAGGCCGGTGAGGCGGCGTGAAGGCAGTTTCATATTCACACCCTGACCTGTGAGGGCAACCTGATCGCCGCCGCCTGCCAGGTTCAGTTCGAAGAAGTTCATAGCCGGTGAGCCGATGAAGCTTGCAACGAAACGGTTGACCGGACGCTTGTAGAGTTCCAGCGGCGAGCCGACCTGTTGGACGAGGCCGTCCTTCATGACGACGATGCGGTCGCCCAGAGTCATGGCTTCGATCTGGTCGTGGGTGACGAAGATCGACGTCGTCGGTACGCGCTCACGCAGTTCCTTAATCTCGAGGCGCATCTGCGCACGGAGCTGTGCATCCAGGTTCGAAAGCGGCTCGTCGAAGAGGAACACTTTCGGGTTGCGCACAATGCAGCGGCCAAGAGCAACGCGCTGCTGCTGTCCGCCGGAGAGCTGGCGCGGGCGACGCGCCAGCAGAGGCTCGATCGACAGCACTTTTGCTGCGCGCTTGATCGCTACCTCGATCTCCGACTCCGGTGTGCGCCGGTTGCGCAGACCGAATGCGAGATTGTCGTAAACGGTCATGTGCTGATAGAGCGCGTAGTTCTGGAACACCATCGCGATATCGCGATCCTTGGGCTGCAGATCGTTCACGACGCGATCGCCGATCGCGATCGTGCCGCCGGAGATTTCCTCCAGGCCTGCGATCATGCGCAGCGTCGTGGATTTGCCGCAGCCCGACGGGCCGACGAGTGCAACGAACTCCTGATCGGCAATGTCGAGCGTGAAATCTTTCACCGCCACGACGTTGTTGCCGTAGAGTTTGCGAACGTTCTTGAGGATGACCTCCGCCATTGTCTAAACCTTCAATCCCCGAATGACGTATTTCTGACCAAAGACAGTGATGAGCAGCGCCGGGCCCATAGCCAGGATCGCCGTGGCACTCATGAGATGCCATTCCATGCCCATTTCGTGAACGAACTGAGCCATCACTACCGTGAGAATAGGCGTATTGTTTGCCGTGAGAATGAGTGCGAACAGGAACTCATTCCACGTATACAGCCAGCACAGGATAGCCAGGGCGGTAAGACCCGGTATCGCAGCAGGCAGCGCGACGCGATAGAACGCACCCCATCGCGAGCATCCGTCGATCATCGCAGCATGCTCCATCGACGGGTCGATACCGTCAAAGAAGCCCTTCATGATCCACGAGAAGAAGCAGATGTGTACGGCGACGTGCGGCAGCAGCAGACCCCAGTAGGTGTCGAAGATGCCAAGCGCCCGCGTCACGAAGTACAGCGGCAGCACCCAGGACACGTAGGGCACGCAGCGGAACACGTAGATGAGACCAAACCATGTGTTCGGGATTGGCCCGCTGAACCGTGACAGCATGTAACCCGACGTGACCGTCACGCCCAGCGACAGCACGGTCGCCAGTGTCGAAATGGCGAAGCTGTTCCACATCGCCTTGAGCACGACATCCTGCGACAGCACTTCCGAGAAATTCTCGAACGTGAAATCCGTGCCCTGATGCACGTAGTAGACGGCATATCCGGGCCGCAAGGACGTCAGAAGTAGCCATAATACTGGAAAGGCGAACAGCAGGCAGACGGCAACGACCACGAGAAAGAAGAACACCTTCTTGCCGCCTGGTGCCAGTCCGTCCAGAAAACTGCGCCGGGCGGGCGCGGGAATCGCGTCGACGGCGCTCATTTCGACACCTCCACCCAGCGATTGAGGATGCGGTAGAGCATCATGGCGAATAGCACGATGATAATGGCTCCAATCACTGCGGCGGCTGATCCGCGGCCGAAGTTCAAGAACTGGAAGGC